>JBFHII010000019.1:0-14492 GCA_041596535.1 Breoghania sp.
ATCTCGTCGCCATGTTCTCAAAAGTCCGCGGCCAGGAAATCACCGACGACGCGCTTCTGCTGTAAGGGAGCGTCCGTTTTCTTTGATCACCATTGCCTTCGCCAGTGTCATCCTCGGAAGGCCGCAAGCCTGTCCGGGAATGACTCCGAGGGACTTCCGTTCCGCCAATTGACCTCATTGGAAGGGATCATGGCGATGGCGACCTTGCGCCCCTGATACTTGTCCCTAAGATCCGCACCATGAACCTTCCACCCCTCGTCTCCGGACGCCTGATCAAGCGCTACAAGCGGTTTCTGGCCGATGTCACTCTGGACACCGGCGAGACGGTGACGGCGCATTGCGCCAACCCCGGCTCGATGCTGGGGCTGCAGGCGCCGGGCAGCCGCGTGTGGCTGTCGGTGTCCGACAATCCCAAGCGCAAGCTGAAATATTCCTGGGAGCTGGTCGAGGTCGGCGGGGTGCTGGTCGGCGTCTCCACGGCGCGCCCCAACGCGCTGGTGGAAGAGGCGATCCTGGACGGCACGATTTCCGAGCTTTCAGGCTACGAGACGCTGCGCCGCGAGGTGAAATATGGCAAGAACTCTCGCGTCGACATCGTGCTGGAGGATGACGCGCGGCCGAAGGCTTATGTCGAGGTGAAGAACGTCAACCTGGTGCGCGAGCCGGGGCTGGCGGAATTCCCCGACGCGGTCACGCTGCGCGGCGCCAAGCATCTTGGCGAACTCGGCGACATGGTGGAGCAGGGGCATCGCGCGGTGATGGTCTATCTGGTGCAGTACCCATCCTGCGACCGGTTTTCGCTCAGCCGCGATATCGATCCGGCCTATGGCGCGGCCTTCGACGCGGCGCGGGCGCGCGGTGTCGAGGCGCTGGCCTATGTCTGCGACATCACGCAAAGCGCGATCCGCCCGGTGCGGGCCATAGATATTCTCGACCAGCACGTCGCGGAATAGCCGGCGGCCGCGCCGCCGGCCATTGTGGCTGTTCAGCCCACCAGTGCGTTGCTGTCCTGACGGACGACGATCCGGCTGCCGTTCGGCACGCGGTTGTAGAGATCGATCACGTCCTGGTTGAGCAGGCGTACGCAGCCCGACGACACCGCCTTGCCGATCGACCATTCCTCCGCCGTGCCGTGCACGCGGTAGAGCGTGTCGCGGCCGCCTTCGAAGATGTAGAGCGCGCGGGCGCCCAGCGGGTTGTCGAGACCCGGCTCCATGCCCTTGCGGTATTTTTCCAGCTCCGGCTGGCGGGCGATCATTTCCGCCGGCGGCGTCCAGGTCGGCCAGGCGCGCTTCCAGGCGATGCGGGCCTCTCCGCCCCAGGAGAAGCCGGCCCGGCCGATGCCGACGCCGTAGCGCATGGCCTTGCCGTTTTCCATCGTCAGATAGAGATAGCGGGTGGGCGTATCGACGATGATCGTGCCGACCGGTTCCGTGGTGGGGTAGTCGACGACGCGGCGGTAATAGGCCGGGTCCACGTTCTTGAGATTGACCGCCGGAAGGGGAAACCGTTCCTCGGGCATGGCGGCATACATGGACAGGTGAACCGGCTCGGCGGCCAGGGAGGGGGCCGGCTGGCGTGTCTGGGCCGTACAGCCGGCCAGCAGCATGCTGGTGGAGCCGGCCAGGAAGGAGCGTCGAGTGATGGACATTTATCGAGATTCCTGACGGCGACAGGCGGGCGGGGAGACGCGGGCATGTCGCGTGAAATATGGGTTCTGGCGGAAGGTCTTGCGGATGTCAGGCCTGTGGCGGTGGCGTGTCGACACGATCGTGACGCTGGTCCGCGCGCGCGGTGCGACCGAACCACAGGGCGATGTGGGTCGAGGCCTGGGGCGGAACGATGTCATTGGGGACAAGCGTTGCGTCGAGACACAGCCGTTGCGGGCAGTAACGTTTCATCGTGTTGTGCTGCACGCTTCCCACGCGCACGGGGACCTGAGTCACCAGTTGAACCGTCTGGGCCGGGTCGACCGGCACGGGGCTGCTGGCACGCGCCTGCGACACGCCCAGCTGCAAGCCGGACGTGTAGACCGCCGCAATCAGCAGCAGGCAGGCGCACAGGCGCAAGAAGGAGGTGGCGCGGCGCCACTTCGATGGATTCATGATCCGGTGTTAGCACTGCCCCGCGCCGTCAAGAAGACGGCGGCGATCACTTTCGCGTCACGGGCTCGAATTGCGGCAAAAATACCACGCCGGACGTCTGCTCAGCCGTCGCTTTCCTTGGCCAGCGGCGGCTGGAAGCTGAGACCCATGTCCCACGGGAAATAGATCCAGGTGTCCTGCGAGACCTCGGTGATGAAGGTATCGACCATCGGCCGGCCCATCGGCTTGGCGTAGACGGTGGCGAAATGCGCCTTGGGCAGCATCTCGCGCACCACCTGCGCGGTCTTGCCGGTGTCCACCAGATCGTCGATCACCAGGACGCCCGCGCCCGCACCGCCGTCGAGGCCGATCACCTTGGGGTCGACCGGCTTGATGACCTGCAGCCCGCCCTGGTCCTTGTAGTCGTGATAGGAGGCGATGCAGACCGTCTCGATCATCCGGATGCCGAGCTCGCGCGCCACGATGGCCGCCGGCACCAGGCCGCCGCGGGTGATGCAGACGATGGCTTCCCATTCGCCCTGACTGGCGAGACGCCAGGCGAGCGCGCGGGCGTCGCGGTGGAACTGTTCCCAGTGAACGGGAAAGGCTTTCGGCTGGCCGGTTTCCATGGTGCGATCTCTCATTTCGGGCCGCGATCGGGCGGGATTCTCGACAATCAGTCTTCGGCGCGCAGGGCGTCCAGCGCCTGTTTGACCTCGGCGGTGACCGTATCGAGCAGCGCCTGGTCGCGGGCGCGCACGACGATCTGGGTGGTGAAGCGGGCGCCTTCGGCGCGGGGATAGGAGCCGATCAGCACGCCCTCATGCGCGTCCTGGATGGCGGAAATGGCATTGGCGACGCGGCTTTCGGGCAGACCGGCCTCGATCGCGGCGGACAGCATCACCTTGCCGGTCTTCAGGCCCGGGGCCAGCGCGTCGAGCATCGCCTGGAAGATTGCCGGCACGCCGGCCATCACATGCACGTTGCCGATCCGGAAACCCGGAGCCGTGGAGACCGTGTTTTCGATCAGCTCGGCCCCTTCGGGAATCCGCGCCATGCGCATGCGCGGATGGTCCATGTCCACCGAGCCGTAGCGCTCGCACAGCATGGCGACGGCACGCGGGTGGAAATTAATGGGCACGCCGAAGGCGGCGGCGATGGAATCGGCGGTGATGTCGTCGTGGGTCGGGCCGATGCCGCCTGATGTGAAGACATAGTCGTAGCGGGCGCGGACGGCGTTGATCGCCTCGACGATGCGTTCGCGCACGTCGGGCACCACGCGGACTTCCTCGAGATCAATGCCGATGGCGGTGAGATATTCGGCGATATAGCCGATGTTCTTGTCCTTGGTCCGGCCGGAGAGGATCTCGTCGCCGATGACCACGAAGGCCGCCGTGACGATGCCGTCACCCGACGGCGTGTCCGACGTCGTCTGCGCTGCTGCGTCGCCCATGCGGCTCTCCCATTGGTACCCGTCAGTGTGGTCAGGTCGGCTCGTTTAGCGCAGGAAAGGGCGTTTCTCAAGCGGTTTGGCGCCCGCCGGCCCCGCGTCGCGCGGAGGGTAGGGACAGGCGTCCGATGCCGCCGCCTATGGCATGCGCCAGCCGTAGATCCAGTCCATGCGGTGGAGCAGCTTTTCGCCTGACAGGAAACGGATTCCCATGTCGCGGATCACCGCGCCGAAGCCATCCATGTGATACGTGCGGGCGTTGTCGCGCGCGGTGCGCATGACGCGTTCCACCCGGTCCTTGCGGTCGCGTTCATAGGCCAGCAGGGCCGCGGGGGTGTCGGGTTCCTGCTCCAGCGCCTTGGCGAGAACCACGGCGTCCTCGATCGCCATCGCGCCGCCCTGGGCCATGAACGGCAGCATGGCGTGCGCCGCGTCGCCCAACAGCGAGATGCGCCCCTCCGTCCAGATGGTTCCCGGACCGACGTCGCACAGCGCCCATTTGAGCCAGCGTTCGGGCTTGCGCAGAAGGGCGCTCGCCACCTCCGGCCAGTCGGCGAAATGCGGCAGAAGCTGATCCGGATCGCCGGGCGCGGACCATTCCTCGTCGTGCCAGTCGTCCTCGACCACGGCCACCAGGTTGAGCGCCTCGCCGCCGCGAATGGGATAATGCACCAGGTGGGCGCGCGGGCCCATCCAGACAGCGGTGGAGACGCGGTCCTCCGGCCGCACGTCGGTGGCCGGGATCAGCGCGCGATAGGCGATGCGGCCGGAATATTGCGCCGAGGGCAACCGCAGCAGGCGGCGGCGTACCGTCGACCAGACGCCGTCGCAGCCGATCAGCGCGTCGCCGCGAATGGTGGAGGCGCCGTCCTCGGTCTGGAACTCGACGGAGATGCCGTCATCGTCGCTCACCGCGTCGGCAATGGTCGCGTCCAGATGGATGTCGATCTCGCTGCGCGCGGTAACGGCAGCAAGCAGCGCGCGGTGCAGGTCACCGCGGTGAATGACGCAATAGGGCGCGCCATAGCGCTTCAGGGCAACGTCGCCCAATGGCACCCGGCCGACAATGCTGCCCGAGCGCACCGATTTCAGCCGGATTTCCTGCGGCTGGACGCAGTCGCGCCCCAGCCGCCCGATCACGCCGAGGCGATCGAGAATGCGGTAGGCATTGGGGGAAACCTGGATTCCGGCGCCGAGTTCGCTGAGTTTCGCGTTGCGTTCCAGCAGCGTGACCCGGAAGCCGGCATCGGACAACGCCAGCGCAGCGGTCAACCCGCCGATGCCGGCACCCGCCAGGACGATATGTCGTTCAGGACTGATTTCAGGCGCCATCCGCCGCCCCGCTATCCGGTCGCGCGCAGGATGACGTCGGCGGAGTCTTGGCTCCACGCGCAGCCATCGGGATTCGATTCGGTCGGCTTGAGGCCGGCGTCGAACTGGAACAGCGTCGAGCAGTAGGGGCAGACGATCGCGTCGTCGCTGCCCATGTCGAGGAACACATGCGGGTGGTCAAATGGCGGCGTTGCGCCGATGCACATGAATTCGCGCGCGCCGATGCTGATGCGCTCGACGCCCTGATCGTTCTGGAAATGGGGAACGGCTTGATCCGCCATCGTTGTGTCCTGTCCGTCGAAGTTTGCCTTGCGCGGACCATAACGGGCCGCGCGCGCGATGGGTAGGGGGGATTTGCGGGAGGTTGTCGCAGTGGGTGCCGGTGTTCGGGTTCGAGGAATATCAGGTCTCAATCCCACGAAAGCATGTTTTTCGGCAGGCGGCCGGAAGGGTCATAAACATTGACCATATGCGGCAGTCCAGGCCCCCATTCCCACAACACGAGGTTGGCATCGCCTTCACGTGCGTTCACGGCGAAGCTGGGTGCTCGGACACCCGCGCAGCCGGAGCGCTTGAGGCGCTCCGCAATAATCCAGCTTGGTGGCATCGAACCGGTCTTGCTTATATCGAACCAGGCGCACTTCATATCGGCATCGGCGATTTCGTAGAGGGCGCGTTCGTCCGGTGCGGTGAGATCCGCAATGTCGTCGCAGTCCACATTGTAGGAGCACAACGTAAGCGGTTCCAATCGCTCTGAAAAGCCGTGGCTGACTTCAACAATCGCGGTTTCCATACTGGCGCTAAGATAGAGCGCGGGAGTGCCTTTGGCGTTCCAACGTCCGCCATGGATGGCAGCCCCGTCACCGGACAGGGGCGACCACGCCCAGCGTGGATCATGCGCCCGGTAGAAGACGCCTTGCAGCCTCACTGATAGGAGCCGACCGCCACGGCGTCGAGATAGTCTCGGACGTCTTCAGCCCTGCCGGATTTGACAAGCGACTCAGCTGTGCGGTCACCGAATGCTGGAATCGGGAAGGAGCGGTACCAGGCCAAGGCTTCCGCTTCGTCGCCTGCCCAGCCCTTGATGCGTGCGAGGATCTCGGCGCTCGAAGCGATTTCCTGCGCACTTACTTTGAAAGAGACCCTTCGCTTCAGGGGGTGTGTTCGTCTGGTTGCGATTGTTTTGAACGCACCGGAAACATCATATCTAACGATCCTCGATCGACCGTGGCTAACATAGCGCACTGCGCTTTGCGTCGTGTCGGTCACGGATTTATTGTGTATCCTGCGTTTCGACTCTGGCATTCGTTGTCGTCCGCTTTGAAGGTCTCATCTTTCAACATACAGCATTCAGTGTGGGATTGCATCGAAGGTGCAGTTTGGTATGGCGGTTAGGGCGCTCGCGGATACGCTTTGCGGATCCTGATAGATTGCGTCTTTATATATCGCGTCTTGCCGCTTATCGTTTGCGTCCGAATTCGTCTCCCTCTTACGTAAACGTCAGGCTCACATGTCCTCCTTTGATCCCGCCGCGCTGAAAACCAAGACCTTTGATTCCGATGGCGTCGCGATCGCCTATCTCGATGCGGGTGAGGGGGAGCCGATCCTGCTGATCCACGGGTTCGCGTCGTCCAAGGCGGTGAACTGGGTGCATACGGGCTGGGTGGAGCTGCTGGTCAAGGCCGGAAAGCGGGTGATCGCCATCGACAACCGCGGCCACGGCGAGAGCGAGAAGCTCTATGACACGGCGCTCTACGGCGCGCCGATCATGGCCGAGGACGCCCGCCGGCTGCTCGATCACCTGAGAATCGAGAAGGCCGACGTGATGGGATACTCGATGGGCACGCGGATTTCGGCGTTTCTCGCGATGGCGCATCCGGCACGTGTGCGGCGGGTGATCTTCGGCGGGCTGGGCTACGGCATGATCAAGGGCGTGGGCGCGTCCGAGCCGATTGCCGAGGCGCTTGAAGCCGACAGCATCGACGATGTCACCGATCCCACCGGCCGGGCATTTAGAAAATTTGCCGAGCAGACCAAGTCAGACCGCATGGCGCTGGCCACCTGCATCCGCTCGGCGCGACAGAAGATCCATGCCCAGGACGTGGCGCGGATCACCTCTCCGGTGCTGGTGGCGGTGGGCACGCGCGACGAGATCGCGGGTTCCGCGGCGGATCTCGCCAGCCTGATCCCCAAGGCGCGGGTGCTGGACATTCCCGATCGCGACCACATGCTGGCGGTGGGCGACAAGGTCTACAAGCAGGGCGTGCTGGATTTCCTGAGCCAGCCGGCGGCGGGCTGATGGCGGCCGGCGCGCGGTCTATCCGGTTTTCGGGCGCCGCGGGCAACCGGATTTCTGGCGACGTGTTCGGTCCCGGCGCGCAGGGGGCGACAACCGCGGATGCGCCCGTGTTGCTGGTGCACGGCGGCGGCCAGACCCGGCACTCGTGGGAGACCACCGCGCAACAACTGGTCGCGCTTGGCATGACCGCGATCACGATTGACCAGCGCGGCCATGGCGACAGCGACTGGCTCGAGGACGGGCGCTATCATTTCACGGATTACGCATCGGACCTGGTCGCGGTGACCGCCGCGATCGGGCAACAGTTCGGCGCGCGGCCGGCCGTTATCGGAGCGTCGTTGGGCGGCATTGCCGCAACGATCGCGGAAGGGGATGCGCCGGGGAGCCTGCGGGCCCTGGTGCTGGTCGACGTGGTGCCGCGAATGGATCCCGAGGGGGTCAGCAAGATCACCGGCTTCATGGCCGAGCGCATGCGCGAGGGCTTTTCGACGGTGGAGGAAGCGGCCGAAGCCGTCGCCGCCTATCTGCCGCAGCGCCGGCGTCCGAAATCCACGGACGGTCTGCGCAAGAACCTGCGGCTGCATGACGACGGCCGCTATCGCTGGCATTGGGATCCGCGGTTCATCGATGGCCGCTATAGCGTCGGGTCGGGGGCCGCGGCGGGCACCGCGCGCATGGAAGCGGCGGCGAAGGAGCTGGCGATCCCGGTGCTTCTGGTGCGCGGCGGGCGCTCCGAGCTGGTGCCGGAGGAAAGTGCGCGGCATTTTCTCGAGCTGGTGCCCCATGCGGAATATCGCGATGTTACGGAAGCCGGGCACATGGTGGCGGGCGACCGCAACGACGCCTTCTCCGATGCGGTGGTCGATTTCCTGCGCTCGCTGGACGCAGTCTGAGGGAATTTCCCCGTAAATGTCATTACTTACGTATGTCCGCGGATAAAGTGATTCACCCGTTCGCCCGGGCGGGGCGGGTGCGGGCGCCACTGCGCGGAGCGGAAAACCCCGAAAATGGAATCGCTTGCGGCGGCCGGTTGGGACTTGCGCCTCCGGAACGCCGGGTGCTGCGAAACCGATTCAACCGCTTCATGCGATGAATCAGTCTGCGTGTGCTGCCTTGGGCGTGCGGCCGCAGCGGGGCGCCTTGCGTGGCCGCAGCGCCGGGCCTCATGTTGTGAGTCCGCTTTAACGCGGGGTGGAATCGCGAGTCGTGTGAATCACTTGCGGCGGGTTGTTGCGGTGAAGCGCCAGGGTGAGCGGCTTGAGGTTGTGAATCCGATTCAAGCGCTTGAGAAAGTGATTCAACGCATGCCATTTCGACGGAGGGCGCGGCCTGGCGATGATTTCGCGATGGCCCCGGCTCGTCGTTTGTGGCAAGAGCCAGCCGGCAACCTATATGCAAGAATAACCTTGTAGGCTGGCCGTCGTGCGCGATCGCCTGCGGCTGTGGTACTGTAGCCCATGTGGTTGAATGCTTGCCGGACGGGAGGTCCGGTCTCGCCGCGTGCGCGCGTTGACGCCAGGAGGATGGGATGACCCAATCGACACGTCTTGCCGGAAAGTCCGGTATCGCCAGTCACGACCCGGTCTGGGAGCAGCTGCGCGCGGAAGCCGAAGCCGTGATCGAGCGGGAGCCCGTGCTTGGCGGATTCATGCATGAGAATATCCTCAATCACCGGCGGCTCGAGGACGCGGTGGTGCACCGCATCGCCGACCGGCTGGATCATGCGGCAGTCTCCGGCGCGCTGATCCGACAGACCTATCACGACGCGCTGGACGATGATCCGGAGCTTGCGGCGATCTTCCGCGTGGATCTCGCCGCCGTGTGCGACCGCGACCCGGCCTGCACGCGTTTCATCGAGCCGATGCTCTACTTCAAGGGCTTCCATGCGCTGCAGTCGCACCGGCTGGCGCATTGGCTGTGGGGCCATGGCCGCGAGGACATGGCGCTGTTCCTGCAGTCGCGCGTCTCCGAAGTGTTCCAGGTCGACATCCACCCGGCCGTCCCGGTCGGACGCGGCATCTTCTTCGACCACGCAACGGGCATCGTCGTCGGCATGACGGCGGTCATCGAGGACGAGGTCTCCATCCTGCAGGGCGTGACGCTGGGCGGTACCGGCAAGGTGCGTGGCGACCGGCATCCGAAGATCCGCCGCGGCGTGCTGATCGGCGCAGGTGCGAAGATCCTCGGCAACTTCGAAGTCGGCTGCTGCTCGCGGGTGGCATCGGGGTCGGTCGTTCTGGCGCCGGTCCCCCCCAACACCACCGTCGCGGGTGTTCCGGCGCGCATCGTCGGCAAGGCCGGTTGCGCCGAACCCTCGCGCTCCATGGACCAGCTGCTTGGTGAAAAGGCCGAGAAAAGCGACGGCTGACAGTTGGCATCACCGGCGGATCATGGTTTAGCTGCGCGGGAGCACGCCGTGCGGCATCCTCGCATGCGCCGCAATTTCGCGACAATTCCAGCCCAGCACGGCACTTTCACGACAGCCTTCAAAGGAGACTACCGGTGAAGCCACAGGAAATCGCCAAACTTCAAGCCTATCTGCAGCGGAAGTTCGACCTTCCGGCGATTTCGATCAGGGCGCGGCCGCGCAAGGACGATTCCGCCGAGGTCTATATCGGCGAGGAGTTCATCGGTGTGCTTTACCGCGATGACGAGGACGAGGATCTGAGCTGGAGCTTCCAGATGGCGATCCTCGAGATCGATCTCGACGAGGAATAGGCGGGCTGCCGGCAGTGCCCGGCGTCCCCGAACAGTCCCGCTGTGTCAAAGCGGGACGACAGCGGGGCTGGCGCGATGCGCCGGGCCCGAAATCGTCCCAAATCCGATGGCCTCGCACGCATCGGATGCAGCCGATCCCTGCGGATATCCTGTTCCGGGACGGCAGCGCGGTCGTCGCGAAACTCCCAAAACACTGATATAAAAGACAAAAATCCTGCTTCCGACGCATGTTTGCGCCGCATCGCGGCAGCCGCCCGTTCGTGCCCGGCACGGTCATTGCTTAACAATGCGTTAACGCTGGATCTGTCGCATGTTGGCGGCATGCGTGAGCGAGGAGTTTTGGGGTGTTAGGGGATTTCATTGTCGCGGGTTACGCCGTGTGTACCGGGTTTGTCTGCGCAGGCATCATCGGCAGTCTGTATCAGCTTCTGAAAAACAGCCCGCCGCGCTTCGACTTCGGTGCCGAAACCGTCGGCGCGATCGCCTCGGCGATCTTCGTGTGCCTGTTCGCGGGGCCGTTCATCATCATGCGCAACGCCATTCGCGGACGGCGTATCGAGCGGCGGCCCCTGGGATGGCTGGTTGCCAGTTCCACGATCGCCGGCATGTGGAGCCTGTGCTCCGGCATCGTCATCCTGCAATTCGCACTTGCGTTCGCACACACGGTTTGACACCTCCCTTGGGGTGGGGGCCGCGCCGTTCGTGGCCGTTGATCGTGTGAACAGCAGGCAGGAGACGCCGTGACCATCTATGCTTTCGAGGGCGTTGCGCCCCAATTGCCGCCCCAGGGCACGTACTGGATCGCGCCGGATGCGACGCTGATCGGCAACGTCATTGTCGAGGAAGACGCCAGCATCTGGTGGAAGGCCGTGCTTCGCGGCGACAATGAACCGATCCGGGTAGGGCGGGGTTCCAACGTTCAGGACGGGTGCGTGATGCACACCGATCCCGGCTTTCCGCTTACCATCGGCGCGCATTGCACCATCGGCCACATGGCGATGCTGCATGGCTGCATGATCGGCGACAATTCGCTGATCGGCATGGGAGCAACGCTGCTCAACGGCGCCACCATCGGCCGCAACTGCCTGATCGGCGCCAATGCGCTGATTCCCGAAGGCAAGGAAATTCCCGACAATTCGCTGGTGATGGGCATGCCCGGCAAGGTGGTGCGCACGCTGGATGAAGAGGCCGCCCGCGGGCTTGGGCTTTCAGCCGCCGGTTATGCAGCCAAATGGCGGCGCTACGCCAGCAGCCTCGTGCCGGTCTGAGCGCGGCGCGTCCAATTTCGTCCGAGACTGTCCCCGGAGAATGAGCCGGCCCGCTGGCACAGCGGACCGGCTATGGCGCACCCGGTCGGGGGGCGGGGAGGGGGACGTGACCGGGCGTCCAATTCGCAAGGCTTCGGCTGGTACGCGGGGACCTACCGGCCGATGCTTGCCACGGCTCCGACGCGCTGGTCGGAAATGCTCCGCCACTTGGCCGCGTGGGTTTCCGACTGCCGTTTGATGTAGCGATAGGGCGTGCGGTACCACGGCAGCACCGCCTCGATCTGGTTGTCGAGAATCAGGTCGCCGCGATCGGTCCGGACCGTCAGGACCGCGTGTCCGCCGCCATCCGTGTCGCGCACGACGGTGATCAGCAGGGCGCCTGCGGGCCAGCCCGCGCGGATCAGCTCACGCCGCTTCTCCAGCACATAGTCCTCGCAGTCGCCGGCCCCGTCGGGATAGGTCCAGAGCTCGGCGCGCGCATAAAGGTCCTGGTCGGTCACCGGGGCCACCGCCTGGTTGACCCGAGCGTTGATCGCAAGCAGTTCGTCCCAGCGCTGGCGCGTCAGGCGCATGGTCTCGGCGGTGCTTGCCGTCGAACGGCAATCACGCGTCTCGCGCTTACAGAAATCGACGTGACCGATGGGCGCGGTTGCCGCGCCGCCCACATGCATGAACAAGGGCTGGGCCGGCGCCGCATCTGCGTTGCTGTACACGCCCGCGCCGAACGTCATCCCAAGTGCCAACGCCAGTGAAAATTTCGAGAAACTCATGTCAAACCCTCCAATGTGCCGGGAATGACTGTATGGTTCTGATTTTTATACTGGCCTAAATCGCGAAATAGCTATTTATGCAAAATATAGAATTCATTTATTCAATAAATATTCAAAAACAACTCAAAGTTTCTTCTGATTTGGATCAAAGTTGAATCAATTTGTGACCGTTGCATGCGTTGGCGGTGTTCGCATTGCCCAGATCAGGGTGTAACGCATTGATATGGCGTTGATTTCCAACTTTCCATGTGCCCGGTGCATGGATGCGGACACGGCCGGCCGGCGTGGCGGCTCGCCGGCTGTCCCGGAATTCGAGTGGCCGCCCGGCGGCTGCGAACCGCGGCAAACGGGTTCCATGCGGCGTGAAAAAAATGTCACGCGGATCGGATCACGTGAAGAAAATGGACCGGGGGCTTGCCGGCTGCGACGGATCTCGTGCGCAAGCGCCGTTCAGGTCCGCTTCCAGCGCCTGCGAGGGGAACCGGCAAGCGGTTGCATATGGCCCGTGCGATTCCGCGTCAGACGGCGGTGCCGTTGGGTCATTAAGCAGTTTTGCACCGCAGGGGCGCAATCGACGCCGCACACCCGTATTTCTAACCGGTTGTTAACCACGCCCACGCTAGCCTTGTTCATCTGAAAAAGCTGTCGCACGCCGGGCATCATCGGCAGTCAATTAGGAGACGTGGCCGACATGAGGTCAGCTCAGGCCAATGCTCGTGTTGCACATATCGCTGCCAAGAAGCAGGATCGACGCCGCCATCAGCGCGTCGGGGTAAGTCTGCTTGGCCGCTTCATGCTGGAAAATCGACGCGAATATCCCTGTCAGGTCTGTGACATGTCTCCCGGTGGGGCCGCGCTGATCGCGCCGGTGACCGGCGAGGTCGGTGAACGGGTCATCGCCTATATCGATCATCTTGGCCGTATCGAGGGCAAGATCGTCCGCCACATCGAGGGCGGCTTCGCGATGACGGTCAATGCGACCGCGCGCAAGCGCGACAAGCTGGCCAGTCAGCTCACATGGCTCGCCAACCGGCATGTGCTCAACTTGCCGGAAGATCGCCGGCACGACCGTTTCACGCCCGACAGTTCCGCGTCGCGCATCGTGCTTCCCGACGGCCGCGAGTATCCGTGCCGGGTGGTCGATGTCTCGATGTCCGGCGCCGCGCTGGCGATCGAGGTCAGGCCCGCGATCGGCACCTCCATCAGCCTGGGCAAGATGCGCGCGCGCGTCGTCCGGCATACCGAAGACGGCATCGCGGTGGAATTCGGCGCCGTTCAGAACATCGACGTTCTGAAGAACCAGATCACGATCTGACGGGGGCGGACACTCGGTGTCGCCCCGGACGACGCAGTGTGACCGCTGTCAGCTCTTGCCGCCTTCATACACCATGAGATGACCGACACGGCGCCGCTGCTGCAGGCCTGCCGTCACTGGATCGGCCGTGACCGGGCCGGTTGCGTGGCTTTTCTGCTGGGCGGCCTGGCGCAGGAAATAGGGCTGCTCGTCGGGCCAGATCAGCCGCAGGCTGGAGATCGTCTGGCTGGTCACCGGATGCATGCCGATCCAGTAGGGCTTTTCCATCGGTGCGCAAACGCCGAGAATGCGCGAGAAACCTTCGCCACGCATACGCAGGGGCAACAGAATCATCTCCATGTCGATGGTCTGGTTGCGGTCGGTGCGACCTTCGACGCCGAGAACGGCAGCGGCCGCATCGTCGGTGATCGCGGCCAGCATCGTCGACATCGCCTCGACATCCTGCACGCTCCAGGTCTTCAGGAAATCCCGCCCCTTCAGTTCGCGGCAATAGGCGGCGCACATGCGGGTGCCCGCCAGGCGGTAGCGGTAGTTCTCGCGCGAGACGGCCTCCAGAATGAAGGTGTCACCGAGAATGCCGCGGATGTCGCCCGGTTCAATGTCGCTGCGTTCCGGCGCCGGCTGGCTGCCGCGCAGGCGGTTCCAGTAGTCGTACAGCGCCTGTGTCGATGCGTGTTTCATTGGTTGCAAGCCCCACTGCAGAAGCGTTTGTTCTTCGAATGTCGTCTGCGCGACCGGATATCGCACTGAAATCAACGTGTTGATGCAAATCCGCATTGCCCGAAGATGCTTCAACGCCGGCGTGACGTGCCGATCTGGGCCGCAAAGGGGTTCCAGTCCGGGACGCTGCGCCCGCATGCAATGGTTAAGAGCAGGTTACGTGCCAGAGGATGCCACTCGTCGCACGGGGCGACGTTTACCGGTTGTTAGGGTTAACAAATGCTTGCCGTTGCGGCGTCGCGCGTGCTGTCGCACACTCCGGCCAACAACGCGGGGCTGATACAGGACAGTCAACACGTTGAAAATATTGCTTTATGTGCGGGGAGCACAGGGGGCGTGACAGGCCGTCCGGTATCTGCGGAAGCAGCCGGGCGGCCTTTTTCCGTTCTGGGGCTCGTCGCGCCCCGCCGAACGCATGGTTACCAGGTGCTAGTGCCGAGCGGGCCGGCGTGGCCGTCCTTTGGCGTGCGCGGCGGCGTATTGCCCGAGCCGGCGTTGCACGCGCGGTTTCGACCCCATATAGAAGCCACACCCCC
>JBFHII010000020.1:0-14482 GCA_041596535.1 Breoghania sp.
CGCGGTGCGGGCGGCAGGCCGACCAGATCGAACTGACCCAGCAGCTTGTTGTCCGCCGCCATTTCGCGCTCGCCCTGGAACACGCGGATGGTCACCGCGCTCTGGCTGTCTTCGGCGGTCGAGAAGGTGTTCGACTTCTTGGTCGGGATCGTCGTGTTGCGGTCGATCAGGCGGGTGAACATGCCACCCAGCGTCTCGATGCCCAGCGACAGCGGCGTCACGTCCAGCAGCAGCACGTCCTTGACGTCGCCCTGCAGCACGCCGGCCTGGATGGCGGCGCCCATGGCGACCACCTCATCCGGGTTGACGCCCTTGTGCGGCTCCTTGCCGAAGAAGCTCTTCACCACTTCCTGGATCTTGGGCATGCGGGTCATGCCGCCGACCAGCACGACTTCGTCGATCTGGCTGGCGTTGAGGCCCGCGTCCTTGAGCGCCGCCTTACACGGCGCCACAGTCTTCTGCACCAGGTCGTCGACCAGCGCCTCGAACTTGGCGCGCGTCAGCTTCATGGTCAGGTGCTTGGGACCGGACGCATCGGCGGTGATGAACGGCAGGTTGATCTCGGTCTGGGTCGCGGAAGACAGCTCGATCTTCGCCTTCTCCGCGGCTTCCTTCAGGCGCTGCAGGGCCAGCTTGTCGCCCTTCAGGTCGATGCCCTGTTCCTTCTTGAATTCGCCGGCCAGATAGTCGACCAGGCGCATGTCGAAATCCTCGCCGCCGAGGAAGGTGTCGCCGTTGGTGGACTTCACCTCGAAGACGCCGTCGCCGATTTCAAGCACGGACACGTCGAAGGTGCCGCCGCCCAGATCGTAGACCGCGATCGTCTTGCCGTCATTCTTGTCCAGACCATAGGCGAGGGCCGCCGCGGTCGGCTCGTTGATGATGCGCAGCACTTCCAGGCCGGCGATCTTGCCCGCGTCCTTGGTGGCCTGGCGCTGGGCGTCGTTGAAATAGGCCGGCACGGTGATTACCGCCTGCTCGACCTTCTCGCCGAGATACGATTCGGCCGTTTCCTTCATCTTCTGCAGGATGAAGGCCGAAACCTGGGAGGGGGAGTACTTGTCGGCGCCAGCCTGGACCCAGGCGTCGCCGTTGTCGGCACGGACGATCTCGTAAGGAACGAGCTTCTTGTCCTTGGCGACCGTCGGATCGTCGTAGCGGCGGCCGATCAGGCGCTTGACCGCGAACAGCGTGTCTTGCGGATTGGTGACCGCCTGGCGCTTGGCCGGCTGGCCGACCAGACGCTCGCCGTCATCCGTGAATGCGACGATCGACGGCGTGGTGCGCGCACCTTCCGCGTTCTCGATGACTTTCGGTGTCTTGCCGTCCATGACCGACACGCACGAATTCGTCGTGCCGAGGTCGATACCGATGACCTTACCCATTCTCATTCTCCTTTAGGCAGATCGCCCGAACCCTGAGCGGCGTCCGGATGCGCCGGGTGCAACGCCGGCCGATCCCCACATACATTGACTTCCGCCCGGCAGGAAAGGCGTCCGGGCAATCTCTGGGGGCTATATAAGTGGCTGCGGATCGGCTCGCAAGGCGGCAGTGGAAAGACTGCGGCAATGCACCCTTTCCTCCTTGGTTTTTTCGCCGGTTCGCCCGGAACCGGGCCACAACCTGTGATTTGTCCGGATCAGCACCGGGGGCACGCGCAAGCGGGCGATGACGTATTCGGGCAGGAACAGACACACGCTGGACCATCGCAGCCGCCTGTCCCGGCTGGCCTGCATGCTTCCGGGCGACGGATCGGGCTTGCGGGTGCGGAAGCGGCGCCGGCTGCGGCGACGACGCGGCGGGCACTCGGGACGTGGTGCGTGGCCTCCCCTATTGAAGAGAACAGCGATCGTCCAAAATGTCAGACACGCGCATCAATGCCCGCAGCAAAGAAAGAGGCACCGGCATGTCGACATCAGCGCCTTCGGGGTTTCGCCTGATACCGGACTACCTCGACCGGCCGGCACAGCAGGCGCTGCTCGACGAAATCCGGAACATCGTGCGCATCGCTCCGCTGTTCGTCCCGCGCATGCCGCGGACGGGCAAGCCGCTCAGCGTCAGAATGTCGAACTGCGGTCCGCTTGGCTGGGTCGCCGACAAGGCGGGGTACCGCTACCAGCCGAACCATCCGGAAACCGGCGCGCCCTGGCCGGCCATGCCACAGGCGCTGCTCGACATCTGGGGCGACCTTTCAGGCTACCAGCATCCGCCGCAGGCCTGCCTGATCAATTTCTACGAGGCATCGGCGAAGATGGGCCTGCACCAGGACCGCGACGAGGAAACGTTCAACGCCCCCGTCGTCTCGCTGTCGCTCGGCGACACCTGCCGCTTCCGCCTCGGCGGCACGGCCCGCAAGGATCCCACGGCCTCGTTCAAGCTCGCCTCCGGCGACGCGCTGGTTCTCGGCGGCGAGGCGCGCCTGGCCCATCACGGCGTCGACCGGATCTATCCCGGCACCTCGACACTGCTGAAGGACGGCGGACGCATCAACCTGACCTTGAGGCGCGTGACGGCTGATTGACGACCGGGCGCCGTCCGAACGTCTAGAACAGCACCTCTACCGCGATCGCCACCGCGCTCGCCGCGATCACCCACAGGGCCCAGCGGCCGGAGCGGGTGTGGCGCGCTTCGGCGCGGCCGATGGCCTCCGCCGTCGCCTGATCAAAACGCAGGCCGGTCTTGCTCATGCTCTCGAGCTCGGCGGAAATGCGGGCGGCGCGCTCGGCCAGCACCGGCATGTCGCCCATCAGCCGCATGAAGCCGCCGAAGCCTTCGCCCGCGTCGGCAAGCTTGCCGGCGGGTCCCAGGTTGCGCTCGATCCATTCGCGCACCACCGGCTCCGCCGTCTTCCACATGTCGAGTTTCGGGTCCAGCGTGCGCGCCACGCCCTCCACGACCACCATTGTCTTCTGCAGCATGATGAGCTGCGGCTGGGTGGTCATGTCGAACAGCTCGGTCACCTCGAACAGCTGGGTGAGCAGCCGCGCCATGGAAATCTCCGACGCCGTGTGACCGTGGATCGGCTCGCCGATCGCGCGAATCGCCTGGGCGAAGACCGCCACGTCCTGGGTTGCGGGCACGTAGCCGGCCTCGAAATGCACCTCGGCCACGCGCAGATAATTGCGGGTGATGAAACCGAACAGGATTTCGGCGAGGAACCGCCGCTCGGCCCGGTTCAGCCGTCCGGTGATGCCGAAGTCGACCGCCACCAGCATGCCGTCGGCTTGTGCGAACAGGTTGCCCTGATGCATGTCGGCATGGAAGAAGCCGTCGCGTAGCGCGTGGCGCAGGAAACTCTGGATGATGGTGGCGGCCAGCCGCTCCATGTCCTGGCCGTCCTCGCGGATGCCCTCGACGTCGGAGAGCTTGCGTCCGTCGATCCATTCCAGCGTCAGCACGCTCTTGGCCGTGTGCACCCAGTCCACCGACGGCACCCGGAAGTCGGGATCACTGGCGATGTTCTCGGTCATCTCCGAGAGTGCGGCCGCCTCAAGCCGGAAATCCATCTCAAGTTCCACCGAGCGCGCCAGCGTGTCGACGATGGCGACGGGACGCAGGCGCCGGGCGGCGGGCGCGAAGCGCTCGATCAGCCGGGCGGCGAGATAGAAACACTGCAGGTCGCGCTGGAATCGCCGCGCGACGCCGGGCCGCAGCACCTTGACCGCCACCTTGCCGCTGTCCGCGTCCCCATCGGCGTCGGTGTCCCCGTCCGCACCCGGATCCGGCGCGACGATGGTGTCCGGCGCGCCTTCAGGGTCCGTATCCGCGGCGGCGGAGACCGGGGGATCATCGTCGAGCGCCTCGGGATTGCGCAGCACCGCCGGATGCACCTGGGCGATCGAGGCGGCGGCGACCGGTTCGCCGAACTCGGCAAAAATCTCGCCGATCGGCTGGCCGAACGCTTCCTCGACCACCGCGATGGCATCGTCCTGCGGGAACGGCGGCAGCTGGTCCTGCAGCAGCGACAGCTCCAGCGCCACTTCGGCACCGACAACATCGGGGCGGGTGGCCAGGAACTGGCCCATCTTCACGTAGGAGGGGCCGAGCCGGTTGAAGGCCTGGGAAATCCGCGCGCCGGCGTCCGCGCGCCGCGCCGCCTTGCGCTCGAACATGCGCACCAGGCGCAGCGCCAGACGCGGGCCGGCGGGCAGGTCCGGCACCTCGACGAGGCCGAACACGCCCTCGCGCGCCATGACAAAGCCGGCATGCGCCAGGCGGATGAAATTCGCGACCGGCATGTCTACAGTTTCCAGCCCGAATGGATCGCCGCGATGCCGCCCGACAGGTTGCGGTAGGACACCCGCGAAAAGCCGGCGTTGCGGATCATCTGCGCGAAACGCTCCTGGGTGGGGAACTTGCGGATCGATTCCACCAGATACTGGTAGCTGTCCGCATCCCCCGTCACCATCCGGCCCATGGCGGGAATGGCGTTGAAGGAATAGACGTCATAGAAGCGGTCGAGCCCCGGCACGTCGACGGCGGAAAATTCCAGGCACATGAATCGGCCGCCGGTCTTCAGAACGCGATGGGCCTCGCTGAGCGCGCGGTCGATGCGCGGCACGTTGCGGATGCCGAAGGCGATCGTGTAGGCGTCGAAATGCGCGTCCGGGAACGGCAGGTCCTCGGCGTTGCCCTGGGCGAAGCGGATGGCCTTGGACAGTTTCGCCCTGGCCGCCCGGTCGCGGCCCACCGTGAGCATGGAATTGTTGATGTCGCAGACGGTGGCATCGGCATGGCCCTGCGAGCGCTCGACGATGCGGGTGGCGATGTCGCCGGTGCCGCCGGCCACGTCCAGCACCCGCCAGCGGCGCTTGCCCGCGTGCGGCGGCGACAGCCACGAGACCATCGCGTCCTTCCACAACCGGTGCATGCCCGCCGACATCAGGTCGTTCATCAGGTCATAGCGGCTCGCGACCCGGTGGAACACCGTGTCGACCATTTCCTGCTTGTCGCCCAGCGGCACGGTGCGAAAGCCGAAGCTCGCCGATGCGGTTGCTGGATCTTTCTCGGGCTCGCGCGGCATATCGGGTCTCCTGTCGGCGCGGACCATAGTACAAGGCGCGCCCGGGCGCTATCGTGTCGCCGGTCTGATTCTCAGCCTTTCTACGGCAAAGAGATCGCAGGAGAAACCATGCCCGAACTGCCCGAAGTGGAAACCGTGCGCGGCGGGCTGGCGCCGGTGATGGAAGGCGCGCGCATCACCCGCGTCGAACAGCGCCGTCCCGACCTGCGCTTTCCCTTCCCCGGCGATTTCGCCGCCCGGCTGGAGGGACAAAAGGTCGCGACGCTCGGCCGCCGCGCGAAATACCTGCTCGCCGACATCGAGTCCGGCGACGTGCTGGTGATGCACCTGGGCATGTCGGGCTCCTTCCGCATCGAGGACGATGCGCGCGCCGGCATCCCGGGAGACTTCTACCACGCCCGCGGCAAGAACACCGTGCATGACCACGTGGTGCTGCATTTCGAGGACGGCCGGCGCATCCTCTACAATGATCCGCGCCGCTTCGGCTTCATGACGCTGGTCCCGCGCGCCACCCTCGATATCCATCCGCTGTTCGCCCATCTGGGCATCGAGCCGCTGGGCAACCGGCTCGACGGAGACTTTCTGGCGCAGGCCTTTGCCGGCAGGAAGACGCCGCTCAAGGCGGCGCTGCTCGATCAACGCATCATCGCGGGGCTCGGAAACATCTATGTCTGCGAGGCGCTGTGGCGCGCCGGGCTGTCGCCCAGACGCGCCGCCGGCACGCTGGCGCGCAAGGACGGCGGCCCCACGAAGCGGGCGATCCTGCTGGCCCAGGTGATCCGCGACGTGCTCGGGGAAGCGGTGAAGGCCGGCGGGTCGAGCTTGCGCGATCATGTCCAGGCGGACGGGTCGCTCGGCTACTTCCAGCACACGTTCGCCGCCTACGACCGGGAAGGCGAGCCCTGCCGCCACGCCGGCTGCGGCGGCACGATCACCCGCTTCACCCAATCCGGGCGCTCGACCTTCCATTGCCCCGCCTGCCAGCACTGAAGCAGCGTTGCCCCTGCCGTCAATCATGCCGGCCACCGGCGTCGCACGCGGTGAGAGTATCGCCCGCGCCATCCGCCAGGTCTTGCGCCGGCCCGCGCGCGGCGCTACGCCTTGCACACAGGAACACGCCTTTCGATCCGGCGCGCGCCGCGCCCCCGCGACAGTCCCCCCGGGACACAACCGCGGGGCCCGACCACGCCGGTCGGCAGGCCTTGGGGGAAGCATCATGGCTTACGAGAACATTCTGGTGGAGACGCGCGGCAAGGTCGGGCTCATCACCCTGAACCGTCCGAAGGCGCGCAACGCGCTGAACTCGGCGCTGATTGCGGAACTCAACCGCGCCATCGACGGCTTTGAGGCGGACGAGAAGGTCGGCTGCATGGTGGTCACCGGCTCGGACAAGGCATTCGCCGCCGGCGCCGACATCAAGGAGATGTCCAGCCTCAGCTATCCGCAGACGTACAAGGACGACTTCATCACCTCCTGGGAGCGCCTCGCGCGCACCCGCAAGCCGGTGATCGCGGCGGTGGCCGGCTATGCACTGGGCGGCGGCTGCGAACTGGCCATGATGTGCGACTTCATCCTGGCCGCCGACAACGCGCAGTTCGGCCAGCCGGAGATCCAGCTCGGCGTCATGCCGGGTGCCGGCGGCACCCAGCGCCTGACGCGTTTCGTCGGCAAGTCCAAGGCGATGGAAATGTGCCTCACCGGCCGTTTCATGGATGCCGAGGAAGCCGAACGCGCGGGGCTTGTCAGCCGCGTCGTGCCCTTGTCCGATCTGCTCGAAGAGGCCATGCGCACCGCCCAGAAAATCGCCGAGTTCTCCCAGGTGAGCGTGATGATGACCAAGGAAAGCGTCGACCGCGCCTACGAGACGACGCTCGAGGAAGGCGTGCGGTTTGAACGCCGGGTGTTCCACGCCCTGTTCGCCACCGCGGACCAGAAGGAAGGCATGCAGGCCTTTATCGAGAAGCGTTCGCCGCAGTTCCGCAACAAATAGAGCGCTTCGACATTGACGTTGCCGTCTGCGCGGCATATAAGCCCGTCGAAATGGCGGCGGGTTTCCGCTGCCCATTACGTTTGGTCCGGTGCCCCGGTCCTTTTGCCTCCAGCGACAATGCGCACCGTCAGGTGCGCGCAGCGCAATCGGCAGCAGGAACACGGAGTGTCGGGCGCGACATCACAACCAGATTTACAAACGGACCAGGACAGAGCCATGGCCAACACCCCCTCGGCCAAGAAGGCTGGACGCAAGATCGCCCGCCGCACGGCCACCAACCAGGCGCGCCGCAGCCGCATGCGCACCTTCATCCGCAAGGTTGAGGAAGCCATCTCCACCGGCGACCAGTCGGTTGCCGCGGAAGCACTGAAGACGGCCCAGCCGATCATCATGAGCGCGGTCAGCAAGGGCATCCTGCACGCCAACACGGCGTCGCGGAAGGTGTCCCGTCTCAGCAAGCGGGTGAAGGCGCTCGGCGCCTGATTCCAAGCCGTATGATATGCCTGAAAAGCCCGGTCTTTGACCGGGCTTTTCTTTTAGACGGCTAATCACGGTTTCAATTCTGCCGGCTAGACAAAATTACTTATGGGCAGCGGATTCCGGCGCCCCGCGCATGACTCAAAAAATACAGCCATATCAAAGCGTTAACACTATGTTAACATTTGAGTTACCGCCCCCCGGGGGATTCGACAGCTGTCAAGATCGAATGCCGAAAAAAAATTCTGACCCGTGCCGATCGCTTTGCCGGGTGCCGGATACGGCCTAAAGCCGTTGAGTCAAAACGCATTAAGCACCCCCCCGGAGCGCCCCTGTCCGGAAGCTTACGTAAGGACCGAAGCGCCTGTTAATCTGATTGTCGATTAGTTCGGTTGCAGCCACAGAACGCCCTGTGTATGTTTTCTCTCAACGGGGGGCCACCTCGGGATTATCGCCATCCGGAAGGTTACCCCGCCTCGAACGAGAGCATTCATGTCGCACGGTCAAAACAACACGAAAGAGCCTGACAAAATGCACTTGCAGTTCAGGCAACCAAGGCTTAGGCAAAAACTTATAAGTTCTGCGCCACCAAACTGAATACTGAACTTTTTCGGCCATCAATACAAAATCATCCTAAAATTCGATAGGAATGTTGGTGTCGGCTTGCCGACAGCAAAGGGGGGCTCATGTCGAGCAGCACGTCCGGTGAATACGCCGGAGACAAGTCGGCGCAAACGACGTATCAGGATCTGACGGACAATGGGTCCGCCGTCCTGATCGACGTCCGAACACGCGCGGAGTGGACATTCGTCGGCATACCGGATATCCGCGGCCTGGATCGCGAACCGGTGCTGGTCGAATGGCAGCAGTTTCAGGGGCAGCCCACGGTCACGGATTTCGTCACGACGTTGAGCAACGAACTCGAAACGCGCGGCGTGGCAAAGAGCGACCCCTTGTATTTCCTGTGCCGGTCAGGCGCACGCAGCCTCGCTGCTGCCGTGGCGATGACACAAGCCGGGTATACACGGTGCTACAACATCACCGACGGCTTTGAAGGGCCTCTTGACGCGCACGGGCATCGTGGAACCGTTGGCGGCTGGAAGCATTCGAACCTGCCATGGGTGCAGTCTTGAGTTAGTTGGTCCGGGGTCGTTTTCCCGTGACCTGTCCCTCCCTCGCACCGCCATCCGCAAGGCGCACGAGAGAGGGATATACGGAGCCGCTCGGCTTCGGGATTGGGGGCTGGCATCGCACACCCGACGATGCGGCACATCGTTTGAACACGCGGTGCGCGCAAGCCATCCGCAATTGGGCCATCCAGTCGCCGGACACGATCCGCCGGCGTCTGGAAACCCATCGGGAATGATTGACGCGCGAGGCCGGAACCGGCCTTGGGCAACGTAGAGGCTTGGCGCCGGTCTTCGGGCATGGCGCTGAAAAGAACGATAAACGGCGGGGAACGGGTGCGGCGCCCGAACCCCGCTCGACAGACGGAGGCGCAAGCCATGGACATTGCTGACGTTCCGGGTCCGGAACAGTGGAAACGGGTAAAGAGCCAGCTGCGTGCTGAACTGGGCGAGGACGTGTTCTCGAGCTGGTTTGCACGCGTCAATCTGGAAGGCCAGGCGCCCGATGGAACCGTTCAGTTGTCCGTTCCCACACGCTTTCTGAAGACCTGGATCCAGTCGCACTATCGCGACCGGATCATCGGCCTGTGGCAGAACGAATGCGACTCGGTCAACCGTATTGAACTCACGGTGCGCGGCGCCGTCCGGACCCGCCCGTCCGTCGTGGCCCAGCACGCCCAGGGCACACCCAAGGCCAACCACAAGGGCGCCTTCGAGAGCCGCCCGGTGACGGTCGGTGACGCGGCACCGCGTCCGCTGTCGCAGCCCCAGGCGCGCGGCGAGCATGCCGACGAGCCGCGGCGCGACGTGCTGGAAGGCTCGCCGCTGGAACCGAAATACACGTTCGCGACCTTCATCGAAGGCAAGTCGAACGCGCTTTCGCTCGCCGCGGCCCGCCAGCTCACCTCGGGAGCGCCGGTCACCTACAATCCCCTGTTCGTTCACGCCAGTGTCGGTCTGGGCAAGACGCATCTGCTGCACGCGATTGCGGCTGAGACGCGCAGTGCCGGCCGCAAGGTGCTTTACCTGACCGCCGAGCACTTCATGTACCGCTTTGTGGCGGCGCTGAAGACCCAGTCGGCCATCGCCTTCAAGGACACCCTGCGCGGCATCGACCTGCTGCTGATCGACGACATGCAGTTCCTGCACGGCAAGCAGATCCAGCAGGAATTCTGCCACACGCTCAATTCGCTGATCGACGGAGCCCGCCAGGTGGTGGTGGCCGCCGACCGGCCGCCCGCGGATCTGGAAGCGCTCGACGACCGGGTGCGCTCGCGCCTCGCCGGCGGGCTGGTGGTCGGCATTCAGCAGCCGGACCACGAGTTGCGGCGCGCCATCCTGTCACACCGAATCGCGCTGACCCGCAATGCCTATCCGAACTTCCACAGGCCGGACGCCGTGCTCGACTATGTCGCCGCCAATGTCTCCTCCAACGGCCGCGATCTCGAAGGCGCGCTCAACCGTCTGGTTGCGCACAACCAGCTCACCAATGCGCCGATCACGCTCGACATGGCCGAGATGACACTGCGCGACCTGGTCCGCGCCCACGAGCCGCGGCGGGTGAAGATCGAAGACATCCAGCGCGTCGTCTCGAAACACTACAACGTCTCCAAGTCGGACCTTCTGTCGGCCCGGCGCACCCGCACCATCGTGCGTCCGCGCCAGATCGCCATGTTCCTGGCCAAGATGATGACGCCGCGCTCGCTGCCGGAAATCGGCCGCCGTTTCGGCAACCGGGACCACACGACGGTGCTGCACGCGGTGCGCAAGATCACCGAACTGTCCTCGAATGATCCGAACCTTGCCCAGGAAATCGAGCTGCTGAAACGCATGCTCGACAACTGAGCCGCCGAAGCGGATCTCGCGATCCGCAGGAGCGCCCGCACCCGCTTCGAGGCTCGAGGCGGGTGCCGCGTTTGGCGGGCACGGCGGCGACCGATTCGGCCGCCCGCCACGCCTCTCGGCGGCGCAAGCGGAGCCCGTTTGTGCGGTGCGGCCGGCTTCCGGCGGAAAAACCCCGAGCACAGTCCCGCGCAGCCCCCCGGAACGGCGAAATCCCGCGCCTGGGCACTTGCATTCCGCACGCTTTGCGGGCAGGGTTCCAATCCCCTCGGGCTGTTTTGAAGCCTCAACCTGTTCTGCCAAAGCGGCTTTTCCGCGCGGCACATCCAGCTCACGGACCCTGTTCATGAAAGCGACACTCGAGCGGACGGATCTCCTGAAGTCCCTGACTCATGTGCACCGGGTCGTTGAACGGCGCAACACCATTCCCATTCTGTCGAATGTGCTGTTGCGGGCCGACGGCGGCCAGTTGCGCCTGAAGGCGACCGACCTCGATCTGGAGATCTCCGAGACCGTTCCCGCCATGGTCGAGACGCCCGGCGCCACCACGGTGCCGGCGCATATGATCCACGACATCGTGCGCAAGCTGCCGGACGGCGCGCAGGTTGTGCTGGAAACCTCGGCCGACAACGCGACGCTGGAACTGCGCGCGGGCCGTTCGCGCTTCGCGCTGCAGATGCTGCCGGAAACCGACTTTCCGGACCTGGCCGCCGGCGACATGTCGCACAGCTTCGAGATGACCGCGGAAAACATCCGCAAGCTGATCGACCGCACCCAGTTCGCGATCTCCACCGAGGAGACGCGCTACTACCTCAACGGCATCTATTTCCACTCGGTGAGCACGCCCGCCGGCGAGTATTTCCGCGCGGTCGCCACCGATGGCCATCGCCTGGCCCAGGCCGAAATCCCGGCGCCCGAGGGCGCCTCCGGGATTCCGGGCATCATCGTCCCGCGCAAGACCGTCGGCGAAATCCAGAAGCTGCTGGATGATCCACAGGCCAAGGTGCAACTGGAGCTGTCCGACACCAAGATCCGCATCACCACCGATTCGGTGATCCTGACGTCGAAGCTGATCGACGGGACCTTCCCCGATTACGGCCGCGTCATCCCGCAGGACAACGACAAGAGCATGCGGCTTGATTGCGACGTGTTCGAAAAGGCGGTCGATCGCGTCTCGACGATTTCCAGCGACCGCGGCCGCGCCGTCAAGCTGGCGATCAGCGAAGGCCGCATGGTGCTCACCGTCACCAATCCCGATTCCGGCAGCGCCACCGAGGAACTGGCGGTCGAATATGACTCCGATCCCATCGAGATCGGCTTCAATTCGCGCTACCTGCTCGACATTGCCGGCCAGCTCGAAAGCGACACCGCCGTGTTCCGCTTCTCCGATCCCGGCTCGCCGACCCTGGTGCGCGACGAAGGCGACGAAGGCACGCTGTATGTGCTGATGCCGATGCGCGTCTAGAGCAACGGACCTGCGCGCCGCGGGCCTTGAAAGCCGGCGGCGCGATATTGCCGCGCCTCGCCCGGATCGGCACACACCGGGCCGGCATGCAGCGGATCGGCACACAGAGGAACGCGCTCCGATGGCGACCCCGGCGCCTGTCGCGCTGTCGCGGCTGCAGCTCACAGACTTCCGCAATTATTCCGCGGCCAGCCTCGATTTCGACGCGCGGCTGATCGCCTTTGTCGGCGACAACGGCGCCGGCAAGACCAACCTCCTCGAAGCGATCTCCCTGCTGAGCGCCGGACGCGGGCTGCGGCGCGCCCAGCTCGGCGATCTGACGCGCCGCGGCGCGCCCGGCGGCTGGAGCGTATCCGCCGTCCTGCGCGGTCCTGATGGCGAGACCCGCATCGGCACCGGTCTCGCAGCGGCCGGCCGCAAGGTGCGGATCAACGGCGCGGATGCGCGGTCCTCGGAAAGCCTGCTGGAGTATCTGCGCGTGCTGTGGCTGGTGCCCTCCATGGACGGGCTGTTCACCGGCCCGGCAGGCGACCGGCGGCGGTTTCTCGACCGCCTGGTGCTGGCCGTGGATCCCGGGCACGGTCGTCGCGTCGGCGATTTCGAGAAGGCCCTGCGCGGCCGCAACCGGCTGCTCGAACAGGGCGGCTCCGGCTCCTATCTCGACGCCATCGAGGCGCAGATCGCGGCTCTCGGCGTGGCGGTGGGCGTGGCGCGACGCGAAACCGTCGCCCTGCTGCGCGACCTGGTCGGCGCCCAGACCGATGACTCCGATCCCTTCCCCCGCGCCGCGATCACCCTGGAAGGCCCGTTCGAGGCGCTGGCCGACAGCGCCGACGCCACCGACCTGGAGAGCCACTACCAGGCGCTTCTGGCGCGCGGCCGTTCCCGCGACCGTGCCGCGGGACGCACGCTGGAGGGACCGCACCGGTCCGATCCCGTGGTCATCCACACCGCCAAGGCCATGCCGGCGGCCCAGGCCTCGACCGGCGAGCAGAAGGCGCTGCTGATCGGGCTGGTGCTGGCGCATGCGGAGCTGACCGCCCGGATCGCACGCATGACGCCGGTTCTGCTGCTCGATGAAGTCGCCGCGCATCTGGACCCGCGCCGCCGGCAGGCGCTGTTCACCCGCCTGAGCGCCCTCGGGCTGCAGGTGTTCATGACCGGCACTGACGCGCTGCTGTTCGCCGACCTGCCGGAGGGCGCGCAGCGGTTCACGGTCGCCGACGCCACCATCGCCGCGGAGCCGGCGGCCTGAGCCTCCGCGAAGGCCTCGCCGGCACCCCGTCGGCGGGCCTGAAACGCGCGCGCGGAAGGCCCGTCATCCACCACTTTCTCCGATTGCTCCGAACGCAGGCGGCCCCCCGGTTTCTGCCGAGTTGAATGCGCGTGGGAACCCCGTATAACGTTCATGAAAGATCATTACGGACGGACCCTGATTCGCATGAGCGATACACCGATCGACGGCAACGACGCGAGCCCGGATGCGAGCCCAGACGTGAGCCCAGACGTGAGCAATGGCGCGGACGATTACGGCGCGGACTCCATCAAGGTTCTCAAGGGGCTTGATGCGGTGCGCAAGCGCCCCGGCATGTACATCGGCGACACCGACGACGGCTCCGGCCTGCATCACATGGTCTATGAGGTGGTCGACAACGCCATCGACGAGGCGCTGGCCGGCTATGCCGACCATGTCACCGTCACGCTGAACCCCGACGGCTCGGTCACCGTCAGCGACAACGGCCGCGGCATTCCCACCGACATCCACACCGAAGAGGGCATCTCGGCGGCCGAGGTCATCATGACCCAGCTGCATGCCGGCGGCAAATTCGACCAGAACTCCTACAAGGTCTCGGGCGGCCTGCACGGCGTCGGCGTCTCGGTGGTCAACGCGCTGTCGACCGAACTGGTGCTGACCATCCGCCGCAACGGCAAGATCCACCAGATGCGGTTCCGCGACGGCGTCGCCGAAGCCCCGCTGGCCGTCATCGGAGACTCCGGCGGCGAGACCGGCACCGAGGTCACCTTCACGCCCTCGCCGGAGACCTTTACCAGCCTTGAGTTCGACTTCGCGACGCTGGAGCACCGCCTGCGCGAGCTGGCGTTCCTGAATTCCGGCGCGCGCATCATTCTCACCGACAACCGCGGCGTCGAGCCGGTGGTCGAGGAGCTCTTCTACGAGGGCGGCCTGGAAGCCTTCGTGCGCTATCTCGACCGCGCCAAGCACCCGCTGATCGAGACGCCGGTGATGATGAAGGCCGAGAAGGACGGCGTCGTCGTGGAAGTCGCCATGTGGTGGAATGACAGCTACCACGAACATGTGCTGTGCTTCACCAACAACATCCCGCAG
This sequence comes from Breoghania sp., assembly GCA_041596535.1. Lineage (GTDB taxonomy): Bacteria > Pseudomonadota > Alphaproteobacteria > Rhizobiales > Stappiaceae > Breoghania. Next base: position 14,272 of record JBFHII010000020.1, read on the forward strand.
CGCGACGGCGGCACCCATCTGGCGGGTTTCCGCGGCGCGCTGACGCGCCAGCTGATCGGCTACGCGGATCGCGCCGGCATCACCAAGAAGGAAAAGGTGTCCCCCACCGGCGAGGATTGCCGCGAGGGCCTGACCTGCGTGCTCTCGGTGAAGGTGCCGGACCCGAAATTCTCCTCCCAGACCAAGGACAAGCTGGTCTCCTCGGAAGTCC
>JBFHII010000021.1:0-14275 GCA_041596535.1 Breoghania sp.
CCAGCAGGCGTTTTGTGACAGCCCGACGGCATCGGCGAGTTCGCGCTGCGACAGGCCGGGCCGGCGCTGCATCTCCTCGAGGATTCGAATATCAATTCTATCCATTTGTCGCCTTATATCGTTCAAAGTTACATCCAGAGCGCAAAATAATGTGTCATTTGGTGCAAAATCACCATGCTCTGGTGGTAGCTTTCTCGTCAAGAGCATAGGGGATCAAGATGACTGCGCTTGGCGATTTCCGGACCTCGCTGTCCGGCGGGGATACCTTTGAAACACTGCGAAACGGCCTGATCGGCGACGGCCTTGAATTCGAGACACCATTCGGCCGCAAGCGGCTGCTCTACGCCGATTATGTCGCGTCCGGGCGGGCGCTTGCGCAGGCCGAGGAGTTCGTCGCTCGCGAGGTGCTCCCGTTTTACGCCAACAGCCACACGGAGGCATCTGCCTGCGGCCAGACGGTGACGCGGATGCGCGGTGAGGCGAGGGCGGTCATCGCCGAGGCGGTCAACGCCGGGCCGGACTGCCACGTGGTCTTCACCGGCAGCGGCGCGACGTCGGGGATCAACCGCATCGTCGGACTGCTCAACATCGCCCGCCGCGTTCTGGCCGGCCGCAAGGTCGTCGTGCTGATCGGCCCCTACGAGCACCACTCGAACATCCTGCCCTGGCGCGACAGCGGCGCCGAGGTGCGCGAGATTCCCGAGGCCGAAGGTGGCGGCGCCGATCTCGACGCCCTTGCCGCCGAGCTCGAAGCCGTCAAGGGCGCCGACCTGATCATCGGCAGCTTTTCCGCCGCCTCCAACGTCACCGGCATCCTGACCGATCCCGACCCGGTAACACGCCTGCTCAAGGTGCATGGCGCCCTGGCGGTCTGGGACTATGCCTGCGGGGCACCGTACATCGACATGGACATGACGCCGGCCGACGATTGTGCCAAGGATGCCATCGTCTATTCGCCGCACAAGTTCATTGGCGGTCCTGCGGCTTCCGGCGTGCTGGTGGTCCGCGACACGATCGTCGCGCGTGACACGCCGACCGCGCCGGGTGGCGGTACGGTCACCTTCGTTTCCCCGTGGCAACACGCTTACAGCGCATCCGTCGAAGCGCGCGAGGAGGCCGGAACGCCGAACGTGATCGGCGATATCCGCGCGGCGCTGGCGATGATTGCGCGTGATGCTGCCGGTTGTGACCGCATCGCGGACCGCAACGCGGCGCTTCGGGCGCGGGCGCTTGCCGCATGGCGCGACGTGCCCGGGTTGAAACTTCTCGGACAGGCCGACACGCCTAAGCAATTGCCGATCTTCTCCTTTCAGGTGAGGCGCAAGGACGGGTCACTCGTCCATCATCAGCTGTTCACCCGCATGCTGAGCGACGTTCTCGGCATCCAGGCGCGCGGCGGCTGCGCTTGCGCGGGCTCGTACGGTCACCGACTGCTCGGCATCGATCCGGCCGGGTCGGCCTCACTGTTCGAGCGGCTCGATGCCGGCCACGAAATGGAAAAACCGGGCTGGGTCCGGCTGAACCTCAGCTACCTGCTGACGGACGAGAAGGCCGACGCGATCATTTCCGGAGTGGCGTGGCTGGTCGCGCACTGCGAAGAGTACCTGGAGCACTATGCCGGTGACCCGGCCACGGCACGTTTCCGCTTTGCGGCGGCCTGACAGGATCGTTTCGGGAAGCCGGCGGGCAATGCCGTCGGCTTCCGGCTCCCTGGCCTGCAAGGCCGCGGGTTCAGGGACGCTGCATCGACTGGCGGAAGACCTGGCCGCCCGCGGCCTGATCGGTCGGGCTGATCACGATCTCGGCCAGCGTCGCGTGAGACGGCATGCACAGCGCCATCCACAGTGTCTCGGCAATGTCCTGCGCGGTCAGCGCGCGTTCCTTGGCGTAGAGCTTCTCCTTGAGCGCCTCATGGTCTCCCGCAAAGCTCTCGAGATAGAACTCCGTCTCGACCCGGCCGGGTGCGAGGTCGGTGATGCGCACGCCGGACCCGGCGATGTCATAGCGCAATACCCGGCAGGCATGTTCGAGTCCGGCCTTGCACGCAGCATAGGTCGTCGTCCCCGTAAACACCGATCGCGCCGCCGTGCTGGCGAGGTTGAAGATGTGGCCGGACCGGCGCTCGATCATCCCCGGCAACAGGGCACGCATGAGCTGCAGCGGAGCCGTCAGGTTGAGCGCCACGGCCTGCGCCGTTTCCTCCGCCGTCTGGTCCGCAAGGGGCCTGACCGAGGAAATGCCGCCGGCGTTGTTGACCAGAACGTCGATAGCGTTTCCGCCGAGCGTCTCCATGATTGCATCGGTGTTCGTCACGTCAGCGGGGCAGGCAATGAATTTGCCGTCCATTTCCGCAGCCAGCTTCTCGAGCCCTTCCGGGGACCGGGCGACGCCGTAAACGGTCAGGCCGCCATCGATCAGCCGACGGGAAATGGCTTCCCCGATGCCCTTCGATGCGCCTGTCACCAATGCGGTCTTGTAATCCTTCGGCATGTTCATGTCGGGGTCCTTTCTTGATGAACGGTCGATTTGGTCACGGAGAGCCGGACGCGCGCCACGCAGCGGGCCTCTTTTCACAGGCAATCGCGTTGAACGAAACGTGTAGAGTTTGGCCCGTGGACTCTTTGAAGCTCATGTGTGTACGTTCTTTGCAGGGGGGCGTGGCTAATCGGGGTTCGGACGCGTTGATCACAGTCTTTCTGGCCGCATCGGGACGGGTTCGGCCGGGCAACAATGGACCGGCTCCGACGGTCCGTCGGAACGCGGCCGATCTCCAGCTTCCGTTAATCGCCGCGCAGGCCGCGGAACGGACAACGGCCGGATATTCTACGCAAGGGAAGATGCTCAACGGGTGTCTGCACATCGGGAGGCTCGCCTCCATGCCGGTGCGGACGCATGTCGGCGGCTGCACTGAGCAGGCCGTCTTATCCACGAGGTTGGCACCATGCCCTATCAGGCTCTGACACAACTGGAATCCATCTCCAGCGGCATCGCGCCGATGCAGTCGGTCGAGCTTGCGGAACCGCAGCCGCTTCCGATCAACGTGCTCGACAAGGGGCAGATGCGGACCTCGCAGATCCGTGACTTTGAAAGCTGCGAAATCGCCTACAAGACCTCGAAACCGCTCTTTCTGCGGTTTCGGAACAAGCCGGGATTCCACGTCCATCTGCGACGCCGGGGTACGGGGCGCTACTCGATCAACAATGCGGGCGTGATCAACGGCGCGTCGACCGAAGTTCAGATCTATTGCTCGCGCGAGCCCTGGTACAAGAATGTCTTCGAGACCGGCAGTCGCTCGCCGCGGAACATTCTTTTCGGGCTGCCCGTTGACTCCGCCGCCAAGCTCCTCGGCGCGACGGCCGGGGCGATTTTCGATTTTGCGGAGGCCGAAACCTTCCATACGCGCGTCCCGGTGCAGCCGAGCCTCGCGCGGCTCATCGACGAACTTTTCGATTTCGAAAGCGAAGGCATCGGCGCGATACACCAGGAAGCACGCCGACTGGAAATCCTTGCCCTCAGCCTGTCCGGGCTGCAGGGGCAGTGCGACGCGGGAAAATCCGCCTATCGCGTGCGGCCGGACGATGTCGCCCGGTTGCGGGCGATCGAGGCGTATATCGAGCAGAATCTCGCACTGGATCTTTCCATCGAGCGGCTCTCCTCGAAGGCCGGTATGAGCGCCAGCCGGTTCAAGTCCCTGTTCAGGGATGTCAACGGGATGTCCGTCGGCAGCCACATCAGGACGGCCCGGATGCAGGCCGCCGCGCAGATGCTGCGATCCGGACTGCCGGTCGGCGAAGTCGCGCTGCGGGTCGGGTTCCGGCATCCTGGACATTTCGCTCGGGTGTTCCGTGAAGTGCATGGACACGCACCTAGCGAACACGTCTGACCGAATTCGCCGCTTCTCCGCAACCGATACCCGTGGACTTTGAACCGATCGTGACCGTTTTTGAGCCGAAATCGCCTTCTCGCTCCGTTTTGTTAGCCGCACACTGTTTCTCATGAAGGGTCGGCACGATTGCCAGCCGGTCGGCAAAATGGAAGCGGGAATTGATGAAAGCGGTTATTTTCGAGGAACACGGTGCAGTCGAGAACCTGAAGGTTGCGGATATTCCGGAGCCGATCCCGGCCGAAGGCGAGGCATTGATCCGCGTCCATGCGGTCGCTCTCAACGGCTTCGATCCGATGATCCTCAACAAGATTCCCGGCATCAAGACGCCGCTGCCGATGATTCCGGGCGGCGACATCGCCGGCGAAGTCGTCTCGTTCGGCCCCGATACCTCTGCCGAAGGCGTTTCTGTCGGCGATCGGGTAATGGTCAATCCGATTATATCCGGCAAGGGCGTTTTCGGAGAGACGGTGCGCGGCGGCGCATGTGAACTGATCGCGGTTCCGGCGGGCAATCTTGTGCCGATGCCGGACGGCGTCAGCTATGAGGATGCCGCCGCACTGCCGATCGCCTATGGCACGGCATACCGCATGATGATGACCCGTGCCGGCGTCAAGAAGGGCGACAAGGTGCTGGTGCTCGGCGCGACCGGCGGCGTCGGCGTCTGCTGCGTGCAACTGGCAAAGCTGATGGGCGCCGAAGTGGCGGCGTGCACGAGTTCGCCCGACAAGGCGGAGAAGCTCAAGGCGCTGGGCGTTGATCATGTCATCAACACCTCGGAAAGCGATTTCGTGCAGGTCTGCCGCGATATCTGGGGCAAGCCGAGGGTCTTTGACGAGAGCGGCGGCGCCGACATCGTCGTCAACTATGTCGGTGGCGACGACTGGACGCGCGGTCTGCAATGCGTCAAGCGTGGCGGCAAGATGATGACCTGCGGCGCGACGAACGGCTACGCACCGGCGACGGACATCCGCTATATCTGGTCGTTTGAAATCAACGTGATGGGCTCCAATTGCTGGAGCCGGCAGGATCTGATCGATCTTCTCGATCTCGTCGCCGAAGGCAAGCTCGAACCGGCCATTTCGTCACTGAGGCCTGTCGAGGAACTGCCGGTTTCGCTGCAGGAAATGATCGACCGCAAGGTTTTCGGCAAAGCCGTTCTCAAGGTCGCCTGAGGCGTAAACGGACAGGAAGGCAGGCGGATCGACCATGGTACATGACGGCAAGGCAACCAATCTCGGAGACCTGATCGGCCCGCAGGCCGATATGGAAAAGGCCGCCTTGGTGTATATTGGCCCCGAGGGAGAAACCGAGCGATACTCGTTCGGTCAGATCGATGCTCTTTCGGCCCGTTTCGGCGCCACGCTGCTGGCAAACGGCTATGAGCGCGGCAAGAGCATTGGCATTCTGGCACGCAACTCCGCCTGGTACGTGATCGCCTATCTGGGGATCATGCGCGCCGGACTGGTGGCGGTGCCGGTCAGCTTCCGTCAGCCGACGCAGATGGTCGAGCATTGTTTGCGTGACAGCGACACGATCCTCGTGCTGCACGACGAACTGACCGAAGTGCCGGATGCCGGCGTTCCCTGCGTCCTGCTCGGGCCGGACATGTTCGATGCGCTCGGCGGTGCGCCCGATGATGTGGCGTCGTTCCAGAGCCACAGGAATGAGCCGCGGGACGTCGCGATGATCCTCTACACGTCCGGCTCGACGGGCAGGCCGAAAGGCGTGGCGCTGTCGCATCAGAGCCAGCTCTTCGCCTTCAGCTCGATGGAACCGCAGCGCGATCGCATCCGCACCGAAACGATCAGCATCGCGGCGCCGCTCTATCACATGAACGCCTTGTCCATGATGAAGGTGACGCTGCTGTTCGACGCGACGGCGGTGCTGTTTCACAGCTTCGACGTCGAAACGCTGATCCGCGAGATACCGAAGAACAAGATCACCTGGATGACGGGAATTCCGACGATGTTCGCGCTGATGGCGGCGCGGCCGGATCTCCTCTCCGAGACCGATCTTTCAAGCGTCCGGCGCATCAACATGGCGTCGGCCCCGCTGACGGACAATCTTCTCGATCTGACGCGGGAGCACTTCCCCAACGCGCTGTTGCTGAACGGCTACGGCACGACCGAGCACGGACCCGCGGCCTTTTGCCCGCATCCGGGCGGATTGCCGATGCCGCCACTTTCGACCGGCGTCGGTGCGCCGGGTGTCGGCCTGCGGCTCGTCGGCTACGGACGCGACGATTACGGCGTTCTCGAGGTGAATTCCCCGGCCAACATGAACGGCTACTGGAAGCTGCCGGAAAAGACGGCGGAGCGGATGGTCGATGGCTGGTACCATACGGGCGATCTGTTTCGCCGCGATGAGAATGGCTTCTACTTCTTCATCGGCCGCGAGGATGACCAGTTCGTCTGCAATGGCGAGAACATTCTTCCCGGTGAGGTCGAACTCGTTCTGGAACGTCATCCGGCAATTCGCCAGGCATGCGTCGTGCCTGTTGCGGATCCGATCCGCGGCGATACGCCGGTGGCCTTTGTGACGGGAGACGCCTCGGCAGCGACCGAGGCGGAAATACAGGACTACTACCGGCGCAACGCACCGCCGGTTCAGTATCCGCGGCGGGTCGTTTTCGTCGACGAGATGCCGCTCGCGGGAACCAATAAGATAGACCGGAAACTGGTCAAAGCGTGGGCGGAAGATATCGAGGTAACCGGAAAAACCTAACAACTTTTAGAGGTAGGCACAATGAAACGCGCTCTCGCGGCCACCCTGGCTGCCACACTTGGCATCGCATCCTTGGCCACATCGGCATCGGCCCAGGAATATGAATGGCGGCTCACGCACTTCGCGAATAAGACTTCGGACTTCTTCGTGGTCATGACCCAGCCTTTCCTCGATCGCGTCGACCAGTTTCTGGGCGACCAGATCGCCATCACGGCTTTCGGTGGCGGCGAGCTCGCCCCCGGCTTCAAGGCCTACGAGGCGGTTCAGGACGGAATCGCGGACATGGCGCATACCACGCCGCTCTATGTGGTGAACGCCAATTTTGCCAATTCCTTCGTTGGCACCCAGCCGGGCGGCATGAGCGCGGACGGCATGGTCTATTGGTTCTATGAAGCCGGCGGGCAGGAACTGCTGACCGAGTTCAAGCGCGAAACCATGGGGCTGCACACGCTGATCGCCGGCTGCAACACCTCCGAGATCTGGCTGTCGCACAAGCCGCTTCAGACGGTCGAAGACCTGAAGGGTGTCAAGTTCCGCACCGCGGGCGCATGGGCCACGCTTCTCAAGGAAAAATTCGAGGCGGCGCCGGTCGTCGTGCCGGGCACCGACGTCTACACGATGTTCGAGCGCGGTGGTGTTGATGCCATCGAATGGGCCGGCGTTGCCGAAGACCTCAAGATGGGCTTCGATGGCATTGCGGAATATGCCACCGTACCGGCACCGCATTCGCGCGGCGGTTGCTTCGAGCTGGCATGGCCGGCCGACTACTGGGACACGCTGCCGGAGGACCTGCGCGGGAAAATCGCCGGACTGGCGAAGCTCGCGACGCTCGACACGCTGCTGACCTGGAAGCGCCAGGAAATCGAGGCTCTTGATAAGCTCAAGGAAACCGATCTGACCATCGTCGAGCCGAGCCCCGAGTTGACCATGGCCGTCTACACCGCCGCGAAGGAGCTCACCTACAAGCTGGCGGAAGAGCAGGCCGACAGCAATCCGTGGCTGAAGAAGCTTGCCGACAGCTATTATGGTGCGATGGACGCCTATAACAGCACCCACGACATCCTGACGCCGGTTCTCAAGCCGTAAACGGGAAACAACATGACTGGCGGGGATGCTTTGCATCTTCGCCAGTATTCCCGTCAGTCCCAACCGCTCAGGAGCCGGGCATGGTTCTCAAATTCATCCATGCAGTTGACGCTCTGTCGCTGCTGATGTTCCGCGCCAGTTTTGTCTTCGTCCTCGGCATGATCGCGGCAATCGGATACGAAGTCTTCTCCAGATACTTCCTTGGCAGTCCCACGGTCTGGGCTTTCGACATCACCTACATGTTCAACGGTGTGATCCTGATGTTCGCCGCTGCATGGACATTGTCCGACGGTGGCCATGTCCGCGTTGACGTGCTCGACCGCGTCATGGGCCCCGCGCTTCGCCGCTGGATCGACACCATCTTCTTCATCGCCTTCTGCACGCCGGTGCTTAGCGCCATCGCCTATCACGCGGTTCGCCGCGGCCTGCGCTCCTTTGAACGCGGCGAGGTCGAAATGGTCAGTCCGTGGCAACCGCTGATCTGGCCGTTCCAGGCAGTGCTTGCCATCGGTATTTGCTTGCTGGCGCTGCAATGTCTGGCCGAGGGTCTGCGCCGGCTGATTGGTGCCGAGACCGCTGCCGCCGGCCGCGTCGAGGAGGTTGTCTGATGGACGAGTATGTCCTCGCCGCCACGATGGTGCCGGTGCTGATCATGATGATCATCATCGGCTTGCCGGTGGCCTTCTCGCTGATCGTCCTGTCCTTCGCTTACGCCCTGCCGATCTTCGGCGATATCGCGGGGTTGCAGCTCTACAATTTCATCGATCAGGTCTCGTCGAATTACGCCCTTTCTGCGGTGCCGATATTCGTTTTCATGGGAGCCGTGATCGAACGCAGCGGCATCGCCGAGAAACTCTTCATCGCGATGCGGATGTGGCTCGACCGCTTTCCCGGCGGTCTCGGCCTCGCGACGATCGCGATGTGCGCGATCTTCGCCGCCGGCACCGGCATCGTCGGCGCGGTCGAGGTGATGGTCGGCATGATGGCGATCCCGGCGATGCTCAAGGCGCGCTACAAGCACGATCTCATCTCGGGAACGATCTGCGCCGGCGGTTCGCTCGGTACGATCATCCCGCCGTCGATCGTCGTCGTGATCTATGCCTCTCTGGCCAATATCTCGGTTGGCGCCCTGTTTGCCGGCATCCTCATTCCGGGGCTGATCATGGTCGCCCTGTTCATGCTCTACATCGTCGTGGCGGCGCGCCGCGGTGGCGAGGACCGGGACGCCGTCGAGCGCCTGCCCGAGGTGCCGCTCGGAGAAAAACTGCGGCTGACGGCCGTTGCCATCGTTCCGCCGCTCGTGTTGATGATCTGCATCATCGGCTCGATCCTCACCGGAATTGCCGCGGTGACCGAGGCTGCCGCGGTCGGTGCCGTCGGGGTGCTCATCCTGACCACGCTCTATGGCAAGCTGTCGTTCTCGCTGCTGTGGGAGTCGCTCAAGGTCACCGGACTCCTGACGAGCATGATCCTGCTGATCGTCGTCGGCGGCACGATGTTTACGAGCATCTTCGTGGTTCATGGCGGCGGCACGATGGTCTCCGACCTGATCGACTGGTTGAGTGTCGGTGATTTCGGCACGATGCTGCTGCTGCTTGGCATCGTCTTCATCCTGGGCGCCGTGCTCGACTGGGTGTCGATCCTGATCATCGCCCTGCCGATCTTCGCGCCGATCATCAAGAGCACCGGGATAGACGAGACGTGGTTCGCCGTGCTGGTGATCGTCGTTATCCAAACCTCCTATCTCACTCCGCCGATGGCGCCGTCGATCTTCTACCTGCGGGCGGTCGCGCCGCCGGAGATGAGCTTCGGCGCGATGTATCGCGGCGTGCTTCCCTTCATCTTTTGCCAGATCATCACCCTGGTGATCGTGATGCTGTTTCCGCAGATCGCGATCTGGGGAACGAGTCTCTAGGCATTCATTTTCGTAAATGGAAGGCAGTTCATGTCAGACATCACCGTTTCAGACGCGCAAGCCATGCTCGACGAGGCGATCGCCGGCTCACCCTTCATCATGTTTGCGGGGATGACCGTCGAGAGCGTCGAGCCAGAAGCGGGTCGCGTGACGCTGGTCATGCCGGCACGGCCGGAGCTGATGCGCGGCAGCGGCGCCGAAGGGATGTTCCACGGCGGACCGATCGCGGCATTGATCGACACGGCTGGTGATTTCGCCGTTGCGGTCGCCGCGGGCGGCGTGGTTCCGACCATCAATTTCCGCGTCGACTATCTGCGGCCGGCCACCGGCAGTTCGCTCAAGGCGGTGGCAACGCTGCGCAAGGCGGGCCGCACGGTGGGCGTGGCCGATGTCGACGTCTTCAACGAGGCCGGCAAGCTTTGCGCGGTGGGCCGCGGGACCTATAGCGACCAGGCCGGCTAGGCCACCAGGGAGAGAAACCGATGTCAACGAAATCGATCCTTGAACAGCGCCGCATCGAGGCCGGGGTCCTGAAGCACGTCTACGACACGGCGGAGCGGAAGGTCGGCAAAGCGAAGGCGCGCGAAATACTCGGCGAGGCGGTCACGCAGGCCGCCATCGAACAGGGCAAGACGTTCGCGACGCAGGTCGACGGCGCGCCCGATCTCGCGGATTTCTATGCGATCCTGCCGAACTGGACGAAGGAGGGCGCACTGGAGATCGAGGTTCTCGATGCCGGCCCCAATGAATTGGCCTTCAACGTTACACGGTGCCGCTACTGCGAGATGTACACCGAGATGGGCCTACGCGAGATCGGCGATCTGCTGTCGTGCAACCGCGACGGTGATTTCTGCATCGGCTACAATCCGGAGATCGAGCTCACGCGCACGCAGACCATCATGCAGGGCGCCAGCCACTGCGATTTCCGTTACAAGTTGGCGAGCAAACGTGATGGCTGAACACGCATTCGATGACACCTTGCTGGCCGGCCTCGTCGAGCTGCGCCATGACCTGCATCGTCATCCCGAGCTTCTCTACGAGACGCACCGCACGGCCTCGATCGTGGCGGAACGCCTGCGGACAATGGGCTGTGACGAGGTCGTCGAAGGCATTGGAGGCCCGAGTGTCGTCGCCGCGATCAGGGGGCGGGGGCCTGGCCGTTCCGTCGGGCTGCGCGCCGACATGGATGCCCTGCCGATCCACGAGCAGACCAATCTGCCCTATGCGTCGGGGATTTCCGGCAAGATGCACGCCTGCGGTCATGATGGTCACGTCACGATGCTGCTCGGGGCAGCGGAATGCCTTGCCCGCAAACGCGATTTCGACGGCACCGTCGTGTTGGTCTTCCAGCCTGCGGAAGAGGGTGGTGCGGGCGCGAAGGCGATGATCGACGATGGGCTGTTCGACCGGTTTCCCATCGACGAAATTTACGCAATCCACAACCGTCCCGGTACGCCGGTCGGTCATTTCGCGATCACGCCCGGCGCTGCCATGGGGTCCGTCGACGAAGTGAAAATCGAGATCAACGGCAAAGGCGGGCATGCCGCCATGCCGCACCAGGCGACCGACCCGTTGGTTGCCGCCGCAGCGATGATCCAGTCGATCCAGAGTGTCGTGTCTCGCAACCTGGATCCGATCGGCGCGGCGGTCGTCTCCCTGACGACAATCCGTGGCGGCGACGCCTTCAATGTCATTCCCTCGACCGTGACGCTTGGCGGCACGGTCCGGACGCTTGACGAGGGGTTGCGCGACACGATCGAGGCGCGGCTGGGCGAAATTGTATCGCATATTGCGGCGGCACACGGAATGGAAGCGGAATGCGATTATATCCGCCACTATCCGGTCACGGTGAACCACGCGGCGGAGACCGCCCATGCGGCGGCGGCCGCGAGTGCCTGCGTCGGTCAGGACAAGGTCGACCCGCATCTTCCGCCGACACTTGGCGGCGAGGATTTCGCGTTCTATCTGAACGATCGGCCTGGTGCCATCATCTGGTCGGGCAATGGCGAAAGCGCGGGCCTGCATCACCCGGCCTATGATTTCAACGATGACGGCATCGCGTTCGGGATGGGCTATTTCCTCGAGCTGGCAAAGGCTCGGCTCCGCGCATGAACCGGTGTGAGTATCGGCCCGCGTCATGGTGGGCGGGGGCCGTCGTCTTCAATGACCAGCGTCGTTGACGCGAAGCTTGGTCACGGGGGCGGATCGGCTGGAGCGTCAGGGCAATTTCGGCCGGTTCAACGGTCCAGAAGGTGCCGGGTCAGACTGGCACCGTCGAAATGCCCCAGTCCCCTGGCAATCGCGTCGTGATAGCTCCTGGACGCCGCTTCGGAAAGCGGCGCCGGGCACCCCTTGGCGTCGGCATATCTGAGGGCGAGGTCGAGATCCTTCGACAGGCCCGCGATATCGAAGGTTCCTGGCTGATCCGTGCCGTTGAGCGTATCCACGACGACCTGCGCCCGGTTCTTCAGGACATTCGGGCCGGCGGAGCTGTCAGCAATCATCGAAATGGCCGTCTCGGCAGGGATGCCTGACTCCGAGAGCATCGCGAGCGCCTCTGCAAGCGTCTTCCAGTAGAGCGCGAGAGGCAAATTCACGGCCAGTTTCATATGCGCGCCGGCGCCGGCCGGGCCGAGGTGTTCCACGCGCTTGCAGAGTTGATCCAGGATTGGTTTGGCCCGGGCGAACGCGGCCTCGGTTCCGCCCGCCATTCCAAGCAACTGGCCCTTGAGTGCCGGACCGACCGTGCCACCGACCGGGCAATCGACAAAGTCTGCACCGGCGTTCGAAACGGTGGCGCCTATGCTGCGGGTTTCGTCGGGCAGGAGTGTGGAAAGATCGATGACAAGGCGGCCCTTGATGCCGCTGTCGATCAGTTTTCCCGTCACGGCTTGCACCGCGTTCGCATCGGTGAGGGAAATCAGAATCGTGTCGCAGGCCGTTATCCCGCCCAGATCAGCGGCGCGTTCTGCCCCCGCTTCCACTGCGGCTTCTGTCCGGCTTTCCGTCCTGTTCCAGACAGTCACCGCATTGCCGGTTTCGATCAGCCTCTTGGCAAAGGCTGTCCCCATGCGTCCTGTTCCAACGATCCCGATCGTTCCCAAGGTTATGCTCCCTTTCCGTCATTCCGTTCAGAGCTGACGTGCGCCGATCCGCAGCTGCATGGGTTCAAGACCAGTTACGGAGCAGTCGAGTACGTCTCCGGCGACGACGGCTCCGACACCGGCAGGCGTCCCGGTCATGATGATGTCGCCGGGCTTTAGCTCATACTGTTCGGAGAGTTTTGCAATGATCTCGTCGATCGTCCAGATCAGCAGGGAAATGTCCGCATCCTGCTTCGTTTCCCCATTCAGCTTCAGGGTCACGTGTCCCGACGTCATGATCCCGGTATCTTCCACACGCGTAACCGGGCCGACCGGTGCCGAATGATCGAAACCCTTGGTCACGTCCCACGGCAGTCCCTTGGCAAGCGCTTCCGCCTGATGGTCGCGCCGGGTCATGTCGAGGCCGACGGCATATCCGAAGATATGGCTCGAAGCTGAGGACTCGGGAATGTTGTAACCGCCCGATTTGAGCGCGACGACCAGTTCGCATTCGTAATGCAGGTTGTTCGTGAAGACGGGATAGGGAAATTCACCGCCGTTGCGCAGGATCGCATCCCTGGGCTTCTGAAAAACCACAGGAGGATCGCGCTCGTCCGCATTCATTTCGATGATGTGGGCAACATAATTCTTGCCGATGCAGTAAATGCGCCTGACCGGGAATTTTTCATCCGATCCGGTGATGTCCAGGTAGACCTCTTCCGGAGGCGAAACCGCGTAGGCAACCATGCAATTCCTCCCCAAAGTCAGCCAAATATTCGCAGCGAGATGGCCGCGATGGTTCTTCTTTACTCGGCAGAGTTTACCGGTTTCCGCTCCAAATCAAGATGAAAAATGTCATATTTGATATTTTTATATTATCTAGCCATTCTTCACAAATCGTATAACCTAGTGATCGCCTTCCGTGAAGAAGGGGTCCGGAGGGTCATGGTTGAACGATAGGGAGGACAACCAAATGACATCGCGTACGACCATTAACCGTCGCGGATTCGGGAAGCTTACTTTGGGAAGTGCCGCCGTTGTTGCTTTGGGTATGCCCGCCATTGTGCGGGCCCAGACAGCGATCACGTTCGCGGTTCCGAACCCATCCGCATTGACGTGGTTGCCATATTGGGTCGCCGTCGGGGAGGGGTATTTCGGAGAGGAGGGCTTCGAACCCAGGCTCGAGGCAATTGACGGCTCGTCTGCCGTTCTGCAGGCAATGACCGCAGGGCAGGCCCATATCGGGGCACCGGGACCCGGTCCGACACTTGGTGCCCGCGCTAGGGGCGTCGATGTGAAGTTCCTGTACAATCTGTATCCCAAGTCGGTGTTCGGTCTGCTCGTCAAGGAAGACAGTTCCTACCAGACGCCGGCCGACCTGAAAGGAACCGTTATCGGCGTGGGCACAGCGGACGGGGCAGAGGTCTCGTTTACAAGTGCAATCATGGCGGATCTCGGCATGACCGCGGGCACGGACTTTACCTACCTGCCTGTCGGCGATGGCGGAACGGCAGCGGTCGCATTCCTGCGCGACGAGGTGACCTCCTATGCGGGAGCCGTCTCGGATGCGGCAATTTTGGC
>JBFHII010000022.1:0-13999 GCA_041596535.1 Breoghania sp.
AAAACACCATAAATTTCAATGTGTTCGCTTAATGTTCCGGCTTTAGGCGAGCTGGATAACCACGCCGGGGCGGAGACCGGCACGCCATTCCGTGCAGAATCGCCTCCGGTTCGCGACGCATCGCGGGGCTCCGCCCAAACTGCGAATTGCGCACCCGCATCCGGCTTGCTATCGCAAGGATCTCAACCACGCGGTGCGATCCATGACGGCCAGACCGGAAGACCCGACAACAGACAGCCAGAACAGGATCGCGCTGATCGGCGGCATCCATATGGACCGCATCGCCACCGGCGCGCGCGATATCCGTCCCGACACGTCGACGCCGGGCGCGATCGTCACACGGCCGGGCGGCGTCGCGGGCAACGTGGCGCGGGTCCTGGCGCAGCTTGACGCGGGGTGCACACCGGGACGCGTGGCGCTCGCGGGGCGCCTGGGCGAGGACGCGGACGGCAAGGTGCTCCGCGCCGACCTCGAAGGACTGGGCATCGACGTCTCGGCGATCCGCGCCTCTACCTTGCCCACCGCCAGCTACCTCGCCCTGCATCACCCCGACGGTAGGCTCGCCGCCGCCCTGTCCGACACCGCCATCACCGAGGAAATCGCGGCCGCCGACTTCGCGCCGCTGCCCCGTGCGCTGGCGGCCGCCGGCTGGTGGTTCCTGGACGCAAACCTCACGGAGGAGGCGCTGCAGGCGCTGTGCGGCGTGGCCGAAGAGCGGCGGATCGCGGCGGATGCGGTGTCGATCGCCAAGGCGACACGGCTCAAACCCTGTCTCGCGCGGATCGATCTGCTGTTCGCGAACAGGGACGAGGCCGTCGCGCTTCTGGACGACATGGCGCCCTTGGAGCACGGCGCGGAAAACCTCGCCCGGGCACTGTGCGCGGCCGGTGTGCAGGCTGCGGTCGTGACCGATGGCGCGGCGGGTGTGGCATGGTGCAGGAAAGAGGCAACCGGCATGACCTCGGCGCGCATCGCCGCGCTGCCCGTCCGGGTTCGGCATGTTACCGGCGCCGGCGACGCACTGATCGGCGGCACGCTCGGAGGATTGCTGGACGGATTGATGTTGGAGCCGGCGCTGATGCGTGGCCTGGCCTCGGCGGCGCTGACGCTGGAGGGCCGCGATATCAGCCTGCACGCGATGGAGGCCCGCCTCGCCTCCGCAGGAGCGGACCCCTGAGACACGCGTCAGCCCTCCCCGGGCCGGTTTGACACCCGCTTTCGGCTTGTGCTTGATCGCCCGTACCGGGAAGCCACATGATCGTTGCCGCCTTCCCCTTTGACACACAGCACGTCATTGCGATGACGCCGCATCCGGAGCCCTTGCATGAAGCCGCATGAAACCGCCGACGTCCTGGTCCTGGCACCGGAGGTCCGTGAGGCGCTGGATGCCGGACGTCCCGTGGTGGCGCTGGAGTCCACCATCATCACCCACGGCATGCCCTGGCCGAAGAACGTGGAGACGGCACGCCGCGTGGAAGCTGAGATCCGCAAGGCAGGCGCCGTGCCGGCGACCATCGCCGTGCTGGAGGGCGAATTGCGCATCGGGCTGGACGAGGCCGATCTCGTTCATCTGGCACAGGCCGAGCATGTGATGAAGCTGTCGCGCGCCGATCTTGCGGTGGCGATCGCGGCGGGAAAAACCGGCTCCACCACGGTGGCCGCCACGATGATGGCCGCGCACGCGGCGGGCATCGCGGTGTTTGCCACGGGCGGTGTCGGCGGCGTGCATCGCGGAGCAGAAATGACATTCGACGTCTCCGCCGATCTCGACGAGTTGGCGCGCACCCCCGTCTGCGTGGTCGGCGCCGGCGTCAAGGCACTGCTGGACCTGCCGAAAACGCTGGAACTGCTCGAGACCCGCGGCGTGCCCGTCGTCGGATACGGCACGGACGAGTTCCCTGCCTTCTGGTCGCGCCACTCGGGACTCAAGGCCCCGTTCCGGCTGGACACGCCGCAGGAGGTGGCGCGCCTGCTGAGGGCCCGCGCGCGTTTCGGCCAGCACGGCGGCGTCCTCGTCGCCAATCCCGTGCCCGAAGCCTCGGAAATCCCCGCCGCGGAAATGGAAGACGTCATCCAGGCCGCGCTGCATGAGGCCACCCACCGGCACATCCGCGGCAAGGACGTCACCCCCTTCGTGCTGGCCCTGATCTACGACCTGACGGCGGGCCGCAGCCTCGAGACCAACATCGCGCTGGTTCTCAACAACGCACGCGTGGCGGCGGAAATCGCGGTGGCGCTCGCAAAATAATCGGCATTCGCCCAAGGCATGTATTCATTCTTACAAACAGCGCGGCTAACATGCCGGGCATCAAAGCGACAAAAAGCCGTATTTCCCGATTTCCCTGTTCTGTGCATTCACGATTAGGAAGGCCTCATGACCGACATCGCACTCACTTCCATGCAGTATCTCGATAAAGCCATGGGCGCTCTCAGGGACATGGGCCTGCTGCCCGACGGTACCCAGGAAGAAGCCCCCATCACGCATTTGCTGGAACAGATTTCCGACCTCTCTCCGGACAAGGTCGCGGTCATCACCCGCACCCTGACGCAGAATTCCACCTTCAACGAAGTGGTCCGCGAACAGATCCGGGGCATGGAAATCGGCGAGCGCTATGAAGTGCTGACCGACACGTTCAACTCGATCCGCGACGACGCCAAGAACATGGTGGATCAGCTCGCCGACGGCAAAGTTTCGACGTTCGAGGGCCTGCAGAACACCTGGATGCGGATGCGGCGCGGCACGATTTCCGACCGCTTCGACGACATCAAGACGACCTATCTCGACGTCGCCCGCGACACCAAGGACCAGATCAAGCGCGAACAGCTGATCCTCAATGCCTATCGCGATTTCCGCGGCGCGCTGAAGCAGGCCGAGGTGCTGGCGCTGGAAGTTCTCAAGACCGCGACGGGGAAACTGGAAACGGCCAAGGCCGCCCTCGAAGAGGCTTCCAGCGCGGTGACCAGTTTCACCGGCACGGAACCGGCCGAGAAGGCCCGTCTGGAACTGGCCCGCGACGAACGCGTACGCGAGCTGCAGGACGAGGAGCGGCGCTACCAGATCGCCAAGGATCTCTCCGACAACCTGACCATCGGCTACAACACGTCCGAGGTCATCATGGCGCGTCTGATGCAGACCACCAGCGCCAAGGACCGCGTCTACGCGCAGGCGGTCAGCTTCTTTTCCACCAATGAATCCGTGCTGACCGCACTCAACGCCTCCTTCACCGGACTGCAGGGGCTGCACGAATCCACCCAGACGCTGAATGCGATGAAGGACGGCGTCTCCAAGAGCCTCGAGACGCTGGCGGAAATCGGCGACCAGGTGCAGGAAGCCGCGCTGAAGGCCGGCTACGGGCCCACCGTCCAGGCCGCATCGGTCAAGAAGCTCGTGGACTCGATCGTCACCTTCCAGGTCAATTCGCGCGAGATCATCTCCGAAATGCGCACCATGGCGACGAAAAACTCCGAAGAGATCCGCGACGCGGTCGAGGACGGCAAGCGCCGTCTTGCGAAACTCGCGGCCGAGGGCAACGTGCTCGGGGCGTAAGCCCCCTCCCTCGTTGTCCCCGATCGCTTGGAGAATGGTGCACGGAATGGCAGGCGCAGCCGACAAGAAGCTCCCGCTGAACGAAGTCATGATGGCGATGGACGTGGTCGACACGCTGCGCCATCGCGACAAGATCGTCGAGCGCGAGCTGTCGCAGGGCGACCGCGACAAGCAGTTGTATGCGCGGTTGCGCGAGATCTATGCCAACCAGGGCATCGACGTGCCCGACCACGTGCTGCGCGAAGGCGTCGCGGCGCTGAAGGAGGACCGGTTCCTCTATACGCCGCCGCCCGCGGGCTTCAATGTCACCATGGCCAGGCTCTACGTGCGGCGCGTGGCCATCGCGAAATGGGTCGGGGCGCTGACGCTCGCGCTGGTGGTCGCCTTCGTCGGCTGGCGGATGCTTGTTGTCGCTCCCCGCGAACAGGCCGCCCAGGCACTGCAGGTGGAACTGAGCGAGGGGCTGCCGCGTGCCTTCGAGACAACGCTTGCGGGCATCGCCCAGGAGTCCAGCGACGCAACGGCCGTCGAACAGGCCGAGCGGCTGGCGAACGACGGCATGGCGGCGGCAGCGCGCGGCGACGCGGAAACCGCGCGTGCGAAGCTCGCGGAGCTGAAAGCCCTGCATGACCAGCTGCTGCTGAGCTACGAGATCCGCATCGTGTCGCGTCCGGGAACGCCGTCTGGCGTCGAACGCATTCCCGATGTCAATCGCGCGACGCGAAACCTCTATGTGGTCGTCGAGGCGATTGGCGCGGACGGCAAGCCGCTGTCCCTGCCCGTCCGCAACGAGGAGAACGGCAAGACCGAGGTCGTCTCGCTGTGGGCGGTGCGCGTGCCCAAGGCGACATTCGACGCGGTCAGGCGCGACAAGCAGAACGACGGGATCATCCAGAACGCGACGATCGGCGTCAAGGAACGCGGCACCCTTCAGCCCGATTGGGTGATGAAGGTCGACAACGGTGCGATCACGACATGGAACTGACCGGAACAGCCTGCATGAAGGCGGAGTGCGCGCCATGCTGAGCGGCCGCGACACGATGAGCCGGGTCGACAGGGAACTGCGCGAGACGCGGCGCGAGGAAGCCGAGGTGAACCGGCGGCTGGAGGATCTCACACGCCGCATCACCGAACTGCGCGCCGAGGAAAGCGACGCCTATCGCGATCTCGCCCGCCTCAGCCTGCAGGAGGATGCCGACGGCGCGCTCGCCGAGCGTCTCGACAGGGCCGGCCGGCAGGCCCGCGCGCTGATCGAGGAACGCAACGAACGGCTGCAGTGGCTGGCCGACGAGCGGAACAAGCACGCGGAACAGCTCGAGGCGCTGACCCGCGAACGCGAGCGGCTGTCGGAGCTGCGCGCGGCCGCTGCGGACAAGCTCGACGACATCCTGGAGGCCGTCGACGAAAAGCTGGCCGATGACCCCGAGTTCAGCCGCCAGCGCGAGGCTTTGGAAAAAGCCGTCGCGATCGCCGAACAGGGACGCAAGAAGGCGGATCAGGCTGTCGCGGACCGCGAGGAAAAGGGCAAGGCCTACGAGAACGATCCACTGTTCCTGTACCTGTGGAAACGCGACTACGGCCTGTCGTCCTATACCGGGCGCGGGCTGATCCGCTGGCTCGACGGCAAGGTGGCCCGGCTGGTCCGCTACGACGAGGCGCGGCCGAACTATGCCATGCTCACCGAAATTCCCGCCCGGCTGTCGCAGCACGCGGAGCGGCTGGAACAGGTGGTGCACGAGGAGACCGAGGCGCTCGCCTCGCTCAGCCGCGCGGCCGCAGAGGAACTCGCCGGCGAGGACCTGCCCGCGCAGATCGAAAGCCTCGACGCCGAGATTACCGAGACCGGCGGCAGGATCGATGCCGCAAGCGCCGCGGTTGCAAAACTCTCGGACGAGACCCGGACCTTCGCGTCCGGCGAGGATGCCGCCTTCACGCAGGCAACCGACGCGCTGGTCGAGAGCCTGAAATCGGACTCGTTGCGCAGCCTGCGGCGCGCCGCGCTGGCGACCCCGACGCCCGAAGACGAGAAGCTGGTGGCCCGCATCGAGGAAATCGATGAGGAGATCAGGTCGCTGGAACGGGAGATCGAAAGAGACCGCAAGGACCTGCGCGAACTCGCACATCGCCGGGCCGAGCTGGATGACGTCGCCGCCGACATGCGCCGCAACCGCTACGACGACGGCGAGTCGCAGTTTAGCGACAGCAGCCTGGCCGGCGAGCTGCTCGGCGAACTGGTCAAGGGCGCCATCGCCGGCGCCGCCTACAAGACCGCCATGGGCAAATCCCATCGTCGCCGCAAGCCGCGCGGCGGCAAACGCGGCTTTCCCGGCGGCCTCGGCCTGCCCGGATCCATGGGCGGATCAATGGGCGGGTCCCTGGGTGGCGGATTGCCCGATTTCGGCGGTCGAACAGGCGGCGGCGACGGGTTCTCGACCGGCGACACCTTCTAACTCGAGAGCACTTCCTTCACCGCCGTCGCCAGCTGCTTCAAAGTGAAGGGCTTTGGCAGGAACGAGAATTTCTCGTTTTCCGGCAGGTTCTTCTCGAAGGCCTCTTCCGCATAGCCCGAGACGAAGATGATCTTCAGGTCCGGCTTGGTCTTGCGCAATTCGCGGAGCAACGACGGGCCGTCCATTTCCGGCATCACCACGTCGGAGACGACCAGGTCGACGTTGCCACCGGCCTCTTCGAGCACCTCGAGCGCCTCGGTGCCGCAGCTTGCCTCGTGCACGGTGTAGCCGCGCGAGGCGAGCGCGCGGGCCGCAAAGGCGCGCACCGCCTCCTCGTCTTCGACCAGCAGAATCGTGGCCGAGCCGGTGAGATCGGTCATCGGCGCTTCGGGCTGCACGCTCGCGGGCGCGGCGACCGCATTCTCCTCGACCACATGGCGCGGCAGGAAGATGCGGAACATCGTGCCCTCGCCCTCGGTGGAGACGGGATAGATGTAGCCGCCGGTCTGCTTGATGATGCCGTAGACCGTGGACAGCCTCAGGCCCGTGCCCTTGCCCACGTCCTTGGTGGAGAAGAACGGCTCGAAGATCTTGTCCATCACCTGCTGCGACATGCCGGTGCCGGTGTCGATCGCCTCGATCAGCACGTATTCGCCGGTCGGCATGCCGCGCGTGTTGTCGAAGGTGGTCGACTGTTCGCGGGTGACGTTCGAGGTCCGGATGGTCAGCTGGCCGCCATCGACCATCGCGTCGCGAGCGTTGACCGCCAGATTGACGATCACCTGCTCGAACTGGTTGAGATCGGCCATCACCGGCCACAGATCGCGCCCGTGCACGACCTTCAGGTCCACCTTCTCGCCCAGCAGCCGGTCGAGCAGGATGGACAGGTCCGCCAGCACGTCGTTGAGCGCCAGCTGCTTGGGCCGCAGTGTCTGGCGCCGCGAGAACGCCAACAGCTGGCGCACGAGGCCGGCCGCGCGATTGGCGTTCTGCTTGATGTTCATGATGTCCTGGAAGGACGGATCCGCCGGCCGGTGGTTGGCCAGCAGCAGGTCGGAAAAGCCGATGATGGCGGTCAGCACGTTGTTGAAATCATGCGCCACACCGCCCGCGAGCTGGCCAATCGCCTGCATCTTCTGGCTTTGTGCGAACTGCAGCTCCAATGCCCGCTGACGGGTGGTCTCCAGCGCATAGACAATCGCCGCCTCGCCCTCGTCCTCGCCGTCCTCGACGGCGGAGATGTAGAAGGTCGCGGACCGGTCATCGTCGGAACCGGCCAGCTGGATGTCCATCGGCGCGATCTCGCCCTGCCCTTCCGCCGCCGCCGTGAGCGCATTGGCGAGCTCGTCACGACCATTGCTGGCGACGAAATCGACGATCGGCCGGTGCGACCCGTCACCCGGCTCCGCCTTGCCGAACAGCCGAACGAAGGGCGCGTTGGTGCGCACGATGCGTCCCTCGCGGTCCACGGAAGCGATGGCGATCGGCGTGTTGTTGAAGAAGCGGGCAAACCGTACCTCGGCGGCGCGCAGGGCCTCCTGCGCCTCCTCGCCCGGCGACCGGTTCAGCACCAGCGTGCGGCTTTCCCCCGCCTGCCCGTCGGCGCCGAACGGCACACGGTGCAGCAGGCGCACCGGGATGGTGCGGCCCGAACGGGTCACCAGATCGAGATCGAGCGTTTCGGTCTTCACGTCGCCCGGCTGGCCGGAAATCGAGTGGATCAGTTCGGCGCCATCACCGCGCACAACATCCGACAGCAGCAGCGAGCAGGCCTCGAACTGGGCGAGATCATGCCCGAGCCAGTCGGCCAGCGTGGCGTTGAGATAGACGATGCGCCCCTCGCCATCGGCGGAGAAGAAGCCGGCCGGTGCGTGATCCAGAAAATTGATGACCCGCTGCAGTTCCTGGAAGGAGGATTCCTGCTCGGTGCGGTCGCGGGTGATGTCGGCGACGCTCCACACGGTGTACTTGTGGCGCCCGCCCGCGGTATCGCCGGTTTCCAGCGGCCGCACGTTGATGCGGTACCAGCGCGCGCTTCCCTCGAACTGGCCGATGGGATGCGGCAAGCGGACCTCCTCGAACACCTTCAGATCGCTGCGGCTGGCCTGTGACAGGCGATAAATGGCATCGGCGGCATCCGGATCGCTTGAAAACACCCGCTCGACCGCGCGCACGTCCGCCGCGCTGGCCGCACCGGTGAGTTCGGCATAGGCCTGATTGGCGTAGATGATGCGGCCGCTGGAATCGGTGATCAGCGCGCCGGACTCATGCGAATCGAGAAACGCCTGCGCCAGCGGATTTCCCGGATGGCGGCCGGCGAAGCGCAGCAGGCCAATGGCGGCCGCGAACAGGCAGAAAACGCCGATCACGGCCAGTACCCCGAGCAGGCCCAGAACGTAGGGCTCCGCCTGCTCGCGGCTCATGAACGCCAGACCGCCGGCGGAAGCCACGAGCCCGAGCCCGAGAAGGACCAGCAGGCCGATGCTTCCCGACCGTTCCGACCGGTCGATGACCGGCTCAGGCGAACGCGCCTCGATGTCACTCATGTCAGCCCGCACTCCCCGGTCCGCTTCGCAGGCCCAACGCTACCCGGCGCAATGATGCATTCGCCGTATCGTTCGTACCCAATTCCGCCCACCTGCAACACAGATTCAATTCCCGCAACGCCCATGGTGCCCCATCCGCAGCCCCATGTGCCAAAACTTTCGCACAAGACCGGTCGCACAGTTCACGCAAAACCGGCCAGCTGCCGCATTCCACGCTCCGGTGTGATCACATGCAAGCACATGCCCGTCCGCTATCGTCGCATCCGGTGTCACGCCCGCCAACTGGGCTGCTTGCGCAACCGCAGCACGTAGCCGATCAATTCGGCGACCGCACGATAATGTTCTTCCGGGATTTCCGCATCAATGTCCACCTGCGCATAAAGTGATCTCGCGAGCGGCGGGTTCTCGATTATCGGAATTTCCGCGCCCTTGGCGATTTCCCGGATTTTCAGCGCGGTTGCATCGATGCCCTTGGCCACGCACAGAGGCGCGGCCATGCCTTGTTCGTACTTCAAGGCCACAGCGTAGTGAGTCGGGTTGGTCACAACCACCGTGGCGCTGGGCACCGCCGCCATCATGCGCTTGCGCGAACGCTCCATCCGCAACTGGCGGATCTTGCCCTTGATCATCGGATCGCCTTCGGACTGCTTGTACTCGTCCTTGATCTCCTGGACGGTCATCTTCTGCTTCTCGAACCATTTGTTGCGCTGGTAGAACATGTCCAGGCCGGCGACGATGGTCATCACCGCCAGCACAGCGCCGAGAAGCTGCAACGCGATTTCCCGGGTTTCCGGCAGGATGGTGATCACGTCGCGCATGATCATCGTGTCGAGACGATCGCGCTCCGGCCACATCACCGCCGCCATCAGGCCACCGACGATGGCGATCTTCGCCATCCCCTTGACGAAGTTGACCAGGCTGTCCTTGGAAAACAGGCGCTTGAAGCCGGCGACGGGCGAGATCTTCGAGAGTTTCGGCTTCAGGGATTCCGCCGACAGCACGATCTTGTGCTGCACCATGTTGCCGGCAACGGCCATGATCATCATGCACAGCAGCGGCAGCCCGATCGACACGATCAGGATCGTGCCGTAGTCGATCCACAACTCGCGTATGCCGCCGGCGTCGAGCGGGATCTCGTGCAGATGGGCGAACGAATTGCCGAGGCCGGTGAACAGGTCCGTCGCCATCGACGGCGAGAACAGCGCCACGATGAGTGTCGCCCCCATCAGGGAGAACCAGGTGCTGACCTCCTGGCTCTTGGCGACATCACCACGCTTGTGGGCGTCTTCCAGTTTCTTTTGTGTCGGGTCTTCTGTTTTTTCCGACTGGTCTGTCTCGTCCGCCATGGGCCGCTCCTATCGCACCAGAAACTGACCAAGCGTGGCTTCCACATGTCCCATGTACCAGGTCATGATGGTTGCCAGCAGCAGCATGAGAAGACCGATGCCCATGAAGATGTTCGCGGGCATGGCGATGAAGAAGATCTGCATTTGCGGCATCAGGCGATTGAGCAACCCGAGGCCGAAATAGAAG
The DNA here is from genome assembly GCA_041596535.1 of Breoghania sp. Classification (GTDB taxonomy): domain Bacteria; phylum Pseudomonadota; class Alphaproteobacteria; order Rhizobiales; family Stappiaceae; genus Breoghania. Next base: position 10,077 of record JBFHII010000022.1, read on the forward strand.
ACCAGTCCGAACACGATGAATGGCGCCGAGATCCGGATGCCGATGGAAAAGGCCTCTCCCACCGTTCGCACCGCGTTTTGCGCCAGGTCGCCGACCGGCATGAGATCGCCGGGCGGAAACAGCGTGAAACTGTCGTAGAGCGCGCCGACGAGCAGGTAATGCATGTCGGTTACGAAGATCAGCGTGATGGCCAGAATTGACAGGAAGTTCGCGAACAGCACGCCCTGCTGGCCCTGCGCGGGATCGAACGCCATCGCAAAGGCCAGGCCGCTCTGGCCGGCGATAATCGTGCCTGCGATCTGGATCGCGGCCATCACGAGGCGCGTCGCCAGACCGATGAAGAAGCCGACCAGCAATTCCCCACCCAGCAGCACCACGATGCCCATGGTGGTGGCCGGGACGCCACCCGAATAGCGCACGGAGACGACCGGATACAGTACCAGTGTCAGGCTCAGCGCCAGGGTCAGACGGATGCGGGTCGGCACGTTTGTTTCGCCCAGGGCGGGCATCAGCATGATCATCGTGCCCAGTCGGGCGAAGATCAGCATGAACAGGAACGCTGTTTGCGGAAGAAAGGACAGGTTCACGGCTCGCGAACCTCCTTCAGGTTTGCGCGATCAGGCCGACAAGGCGGATCATGAAGGCATTCATCGCCTGGCCCATCAGCGGCAGGGTCAACAGCAGGGCGATGAAAATCGCGAGGATCTTCGGCACGAAGACCAGCGTCATTTCCTGAACCTGCGTCAGCGCCTGGACCAGCGCGATGGCCACACCGACAACCAGCCCGACGATCATCGTCGGCGCCACCACGTAGAGCAGCGTCCAGATCGCCTCGCGTCCAATGTCGAGCACTTCGGCTCCGGTCATCGAAAAGTCTCCAGGAGCCGAACGGGACACCGCCCGCGCATCAAGCCCGTGCAAGCGGTCAAATCGGCATCCGCATGATTTCCTCGTAGGCGGCGATCACCTTGTCGCGCACGGACACCATGGTCTCCAGCGCGACTTCCGTCTCCGAGATGGCGGTGACAACATCCACCACATCCGCCTTGCCTTGCAGCATGTCCACCGATTTGGCGTCCGCCGACCGGCCCTTGTCAACCAGTTCGGTGACCGCGGACTTCACCATGGAGGCGAAATCCGCGCCGCCCTCGTCCGCGATCTTCGTGTCGGCCCCGCCCTTGGCGAACTGCTCCGCGAGCTTGGCCGCGTTCTGATAGGCATTGGCGGCAATCGATGGTGTGGCCATGAGAGTGTTCCCGAAACTGGAGGCGTTGACCCGTCAAGAAATTGAAGTGCGTACCCGTCCCTGCGGACACGGCGCACAGGGTTAGCCGCGAAGGATGTCGATGGTCCGCTGCAGCATGGTCCGTGTCGACTGAATGACGTTGAGGTTGGCTTCGTAGGAGCGCCGCGCCTCGCGGATATCCACGGTCTCGACCAACGTGTTGACGTTGGGCGTGCGGACATTGCCCGCCGCATCGGCGGCCGGATGGCCCGGATCGTGCCGGACCTGGAATGCCGACGAATCGCGCTCGATCCGGCCGAGCTGGACCACCTGGGCATCCAGCTCCCGATCGAATTTCGAGCGGAAGGTCGGAATCTTGCGCCGGTAGGGATCCTCTTCCGGGGTACGGCCCGTGGAATCCTTGTTGGCGATGTTTTCCGCAATCACCCGCATGCGCCCGTTTTGCGCCTTCAGGCCGGACGCGGCGATCATCAGTGTTCTGACAAAGTCCATTGTGGTGCTCCGGAAAAACGGTCAGCGTTTGCCGAGCGCGGTCTTGATAACGCCAAGGCCCCGCGCATAGATCGACGTGGCGGCCTGGTAGTCCATCTGGTTGGCCGTGACTTTCATCATCTGCTCTTCCAAGACGACGGAGTTGCCTTCCGGCGTGATCTCGAAACTGCCGACCTTCTGCGGCCGGTTCGGCCCGTCCTGGCTGCGCGCCTGCATATGACCTTCATTCGTCACCGCCTGCCGGACGTATTGCGCACGCGATCCCTTCAAGGTGTTGGTGAAACTCACCTCGCGGAGATCACGGGAATGAAAGCCGGGGGTGTCGGCATTGGCGACGTTTTCCGCCAGCACCTTTTGACGCGCCTGATGCCACTGCATCTTCGTGCGCAGCGCCTGAAACACCGGAAGATCGGTGATGGCCATGAATCCGCCAGTCCTGTTGCGCCGCGTCACCCCATCGAGACCGGGCGGGCGACTGCCGCGATTCCCTACGCGTGCCGCCGGGAATTCCGCCATTTGCACCCCATTTCAGGGTCGATAGGCACATTCTGCCGGGCATAAGGTTAACGAGTTGTTAACGACGTTAATGTTTCGCTAACCATGAAAGTGAACGAATACGCCTGTTTTGCATTCGCGACGCCCCCGTACGAAAACCATTCGTTAAGGACCGAACCGGCAAAAAATGCCCAACTCTGTTAACCTTCAACCAGCAGATGAAGATTCGCCGACACGGGCACGATCGGCAGCTTGGCCCGCGTTTCGTCCTCACTGGACCTGGGTCAATCGGCCGGGCATGCAGGCGGGCCGTATTTCCGCCAAGGAAAAGGACTGTAGAAGACTTGCGCTGACGCCCTGCCCGAGCCGGGAAAAAATGGCTCGGCGTGGGACAAGCCGGACGCAACGCGTTAATAAGTCTGCACCCGCAAATGCGGACACGCTGATTCCGTGCGCATGGATTCCCGCGCCAAAGGATCGCCGAGACAAAGCCGGACACGTCGCTGAGACAGTCACGAAGAAGACAGTGAGGATGAAATGAACAGTTGGCTGGAGGAGGCATTCAATATTGATCCCGGCTTTGCCAGGGGCCTTCAATTCGTCATCGCACTGCTGATCGTCCTCGGACTGATCGCCATCTTTGTATGGATTCTGCGCCGGTTTTCCGGTGTTCGAGTCGGCCGCGGCCCGCGCAACCGTCAGCCGCGCATCGCGGTGATGGATGCCACCTCGCTGGATGCACGCCGCCGCCTCATCCTGGTGCGCCGGGACAACATCGAGCACCTTCTGCTGGTCGGCGGTCCGTCGGACGTTGTCGTCGAGCAGAACATCGTCCGGGGCCAGCCGGCCCAGACTTACGGGCGCCCGGCCGCGCAGGCGCCGCTCGCATCCGCACAGGCGCCGCTGCCGGCACCGCAGGCGCAGCAGGCTCAGCAGCCGCCGCAGCCTGCCCCGGCGACACAACCGGCCGCTCAAATGCCGCAATCTCAACAACCCAGCCAGCAACCCGCCCAGCGCCCGGCCCAACAACCTGCCCAGCAGCGCGCACCGCAGCCGCAACAGCCCGCGCCTCAGCAGCCGGCGCCGCGCCCCGCGCCTATGCAATCAAGCCTGCTCGGCGGCATCCGCCCCCAGGGCGGCCCCCCCGCGCAACCGGCAAGCGCATCGGCACAGGCGGCACCTTCAGGCGCATCCGCTGCCGTGGCGCGCGCCCGGGACGCGGTCAGCCAGATCGGCGCAACGCCGCAGGCGCAGTCCGGCACCCGGCCAACACCCGCGCCGCAGCAGCCGGCAGCGCCCAGGCCCGAGACGCCGCAGAACGGTCAATCCGGCGCGGACGCTGCCGCGAACGGAGCGAAACCCGCCCAACCCGCACCAGCAGCCCCCCGCTGGCCCACCACCCAGCCGGCGGCGCAGGCGTCTGCGTCTGCGTCTGCGTCTGCGTCTGAAAAGCCTGCCGCACCCACCGTATCCTCCGCCACCGACGGAGCGGCAACTGCGGCTGTCTCTTCGCCCGTTCGCGCCCCAGCGCAGGCGGCAACGGCTCCGAGCGTCCAACCGCCCAAACCGGACGCCACGTCGGCCCCGAACCGCCCGGCCGCAGCCGCAAGCCCGAACGCACCTGCGGTCAAGCCGGACACCACGCCCGCCGCCGCAGCGCCGGTCTTCGGCGCAGGCCTTGTCGCACCCC
>JBFHII010000023.1:0-13725 GCA_041596535.1 Breoghania sp.
CCAGCAAAGCTGGCCAGAACTCTAGGGGGACTAGAAAAATTGCGCCTCAGGTGGCCCGGCTCTGATCCAAGTCCCCGGGGGGCTGGGGGGCTGAAAATCCGAGATCCTGGTTGAACCGGGCCGTCTGAGGCAACAATCGAAATATGGTGATGCAAAATGGCCGCGCAAGGGCCGCAATAAGGCAAAACTAAGGAAATATCACCGCGCATACTTGATGTGCGAAAGACTTCGCGCGGGCCCGCATCGCGGCGTCGCGGATGTGTTGCGCGCGCGTTTGCGCGGTTCGCGGGGTTGCCAAGGGCTGCCTGCGGCGCAACACTGGTGTTACGCCGGTTCACGATCGGACGCGGGCAGGATTCTCGCACCGGGACGACCGGATCGGGTTTGGCAGGATCGGCACGGAGGAGGCGCAATGAGCGAAATCGACGATAGTCCGGTGGCGCGTTGCGGGCATGCGCCCCTCGCATCGGCACCCGCCAGCCAGCACGCGACAGCCCGGCCCGCCGCGCCTCCCCAAGCTCCTTCCTCTCCTCCCGCTCCCCCGCGCATTGCCTTCAACCGGCAGGAACTGGCGCAGATTCTCAAGGTCTACGGGCGCAACGTCGCCGCCGGCGAATGGCGCGACTACGCGATCGATTTCCACAAGGACAAGGCGATCTTCTCGGTGTTCCGCCACACCAGCGAGGTGCCGCTGTACCGCATCGAGAAGGATCCGAAGAACGCCCGCAAGCAGGGCGCCTATTCGGTTCTGGCGGCGGGCGGCATGATTCTCAAGCGCGGCCGCGATCTGGAAACCGTGTTGCGGGTCCTGGACAAGAAGCGTCACCTGCGGGTGGTCTGAGATTCCTGCCGGACCGGAGCCTCACGCCTCGGGTGGCGTGGCGGCACCGTCTCCCAGCGCGCGCTGCAGCAGGACGATGTCGAGCCAGCGGTCGAACTTGCGGCCGACGTTTTTCACCGTGCCGATGACCTTGAAGCCCACCGCCTCGTGCAGGCGGATCGACGCGGCATGGGTACTGTCGCCGACGACACCGATCATCTGGCGGAAGCCGCGCGCCGTTGCCTCGTCCACCAGCGCCGAGAGCAGCGCCTTGCCGATGCCCTGGCCGTGGCTGTCGGGTGCAATGTAGATCGAGCTTTCCACCGCCCAGCGATAGGCCGGCCTCGGCCGATGCGGGCCGGCATAGGCGTAGCCGAGCACGGTGCCGGCATCCTCATGGACGAGATAGGGATGACCGCTGGCCATCAGCGCGTCGAACCGGCGGCGCATCTCGCGCTCATCGGGAGGCGTCAGCTCGAAGCTGGCGGTGCCGAACCTGACGGCGTGGTCGTAGATTGCGGTGATTGCCGGGATATCGGCGGCGACGGCGGGGCGAATGCGGGACATGGAATGCGGGCTCGATTCATGACACCGCAGTCTGTCCGGTGCCGGAAAACCTGTCGAGTGCAATCGGCGGGCAAGGGCCGCTTTGGCCTTGATCTGCGCACAAAAAAACGGGCGCGAAAGACGCGCCCGTTTCATTCATTCGATCAGTTCAAGCCTATTCGCGGTTGCCGAACAGCGACAGCAGCATGATGAACAGGTTGATGAAGTCGAGGTACAGACGCAGCGCGCCCATGATGGCCTTGCGGCCGGCGACCACGTCGCTGTCACCCTCGTAGTACATTTCCTTGATCTGCTGGGTGTCGTAGGCGGTGAGGCCCGCGAACACCAGCACGCCGATCACCGAGATGGCGAACTGCATTGCCGAGGATTGCAGGAAAAGGTTCACCAGCGCGGCGATGATGATGCCGATCAGGCCCATGAACAGGAACGAACCCCAGCCCGACAGGTCCTTCTTGGTGGTGTAGCCGAACAGGCTGAGGCCGCCGAAGGACGCCGCGGTGATGAAGAACACCCGGGCGATCGAGCCGTGCGTATAGACCAGGAAGATCGACGACAGCGAGATGCCGACCAGCGCCGCGTAGATCCAGAAGGTGGTCTGGGCGCCGCTGACGCTCATCTTGTTGATGCGTGCGCTGAGGAAGAAGACCATGCCCAGCGGTGCCAGGATCACGACCCATTTCAGCGGGCTGGCGAACAGCGCATAGCCGATGCTGGTCAGCATCATGCCATTGGGCAGCTGCGCGACGCCGGCGGCCGGATCATTGGTCACGGACAGGATGAAGGCGCCAAGCGCGGCAAGCCCGGTGATGCCCAGGCCCAGCGCCATGTAGTTGTAGACGCTGAGCATATAGCTCCGCAGACCTTCGTCATAGACGCCGGCCTCGGCACGTGTGGCTGCGTAACGTGCAGTCTGATTACGGTCGAAGGTCGACATGAAGACCTCTCTTTCGATCCCTGAGGAAACTGGTTGTGCGTCCTTTTCCGGACGCTGCGGCAAATATGGGTGGATTGGCTCCCGGGGACAAGGCCCGATTGCGCAATTTTGCGTGGTATCGTGACGAAACGATGATACGGCGCACGCGGTTACAGATTCCTGAGCACGGTTGCCGGCTTTTCTCCCAGCACCCGCCACGTGCCGATCAGTCCGAGCGTGACCGACAGCACGAGCGCGATGATGGCCGCGGCGACGGCCGCGGCGGGCTGGATGGTGAATGTCGCATCCATCAGCCTTGCCACCACGAACCATGCGGCGATCGATCCGGCGATGACCCCGAACAGCGCGGTGACCAGTCCGAGCGCCGCGTACTCGATGGCGTAGGCGGCGATCAGCCGCGCCCGCGTGGCCCCCAGCGTCTTGAGGATGATGGCGTCGTGGATGCGGCTCTTGTGTCCGGCCGCCAGCGCACCCGCGAGCACCATGATACTGGAAATCAGGGTGATCGCGGAGGCCGCCCGGATCGCCCAGGCAAGCTGTTCGACCAGCGCGTTGACCTGATCGATGGCGTCCTTGACGCGGACGCCGGTGACCGTCGGGAACGCGGCGGTGACCGCTTTCAGGAGGTCGATCTCTCGTTCGGTCGTCACCGGTTCCTCCCACGTGACGGTCGCGAGGTGGGAGTGCGGCGCGCCGGCGAAGGTGTTGGGCGAGAACACCATGACGAAATTGATCGCCAGGCTTTCCCATTCCACGGTGCGGGTGTTGGCAATCCGTGCCGTGATCTCTCGGCCGAGCACGTTGACGGTCACCGTGTCGCCGATGGCAAGGCCCAGTTCGCCGGCGAGTTCGGCCTCGAAGGAGACCAGCGGCTCGCCGGTGTAATCGGTGCCCCACCACGCGCCGTCCACCAGGCGCGAGTTTTCCGGCACCGCGTCGGCATAGGTGATGCCGCGGTCGCCGCGCAGCACCCAGGCGGCGGACGCCGGCGCCTCGATGTCCTCGGTGGAGACCCCGTTCAGCTTGACCAGCCTGCCGCGCAGCATCGGAGCGCCCTGGCGCACGGCCTTTGGCGCCTCGCGTGCCAGCAGGGTATCGAAGGCCGGTTTTTCCGCGTTCTGGATGTCGACAAAGAAGAAGCTGGGCGCCTTCTGCGCAACCGTCGTGCCCAGTTGCTGGCGCAGGTTGCCGTCGATCAGCGTCAGGGCCACCAGCAGCGTCAGCCCCAGCCCCAGCGACAGCACCACCGAGGGCGTCAGCGCCCCGGGGCGATGGATATTCGCGATGGCCAGCCGCCATTCCGTGGCATGCACATGCGGGATCTTGCGTGCGACGGCCATGATGCCTCGGCCCACCAGCACCAGCAGCACGAAGGCGGCGGAGGAGGCCCCCACGTAGATCAGGGCGATGTAACGATCGTAGGCCAGGGCGACCGCCAGGATTGCCAGCGCCACGACGGTTGCGGCGGTTGCGGCGATATAGCGTTTGCGCGGCAGGCGGCTCGACTCGCCGGGCTGATCGCGGAACAGCGCGCTGGGCGGCACGTCATGGGCGCGGCCCAGCGGCCAGAGCGCGAAGGCCAGCGCCGTCATCAGTCCGTAGACAAGGCCGAGCCCGAGTTCGGCCGGATAGATCCCGTTGATCACCTGGACCGGCAGAACCTGCTCCAGGGCGATGCCCGCGGCGAATGGCAGGATGGCGCCGAGCACGAGGCCTATGAGTATCCCCGCGCCCGCTAGCATGGTGATCTGCGCGAGGTAGACGATGAAGACGAAGGATCCCGGCGCGCCAAGGCACTTGAAGGTGGCGATGACCGGCCGTTTTGTATCGAGGAAGGCACGCACCGCGTTGGCGACGCCGACACCGCCGACCACAAGCGCGGTCAGGCCGACCAGCGTCAGGAATTGCGTGAAGCGTCGGATGCTGCGCTGCAGCCCGGGCGCGGCGTTGGCACGCGACCGGATGCGCCAGCCGGCAGAGGGGAATTTATCGCGCGCCTGGGCGATCACGTCCTCGAGCCGCGCGTCGGAGACCATGTCGGTGGCTTCCGCTCCGGCGGCTTCATTGGCCCGGTTCAGCTTCAGCCGGTAGTGCCAGCGCACCAGCGAACCGGGCTGAAGCAGGCCCGAGGCGCGCAGGGCATCGAGCGACACCATCAGCCGCGGGCCGAAATCGACGCCGCCGGCGAGCTTGTCGGCCTCATTGGCGATGGTATCGCGCACGGTCAGCGTGATGCGGCCGATATCGATCGTGTCGCCGATCTCGAGATTGAGCCTGACCAGCAGGGCCTCGTCCACGACCGCGCCGAAGCCGGCGCCATTCGCCTGCGTCAGCGCATGCACGTCACCGCCGGACGTCAGCTCCAGCGTGCCGAACAGCGGATAGGCGTCGTCGATTGCCTTGACCTCGACCAGCGCCTGATCATCGGTTTCCGGCGCGCGCGCCATGGCGCGCATGGTGGCGATGGACGAAACGGCGCCTTCGGCATCGAGGAAGGCGCGCTCGTCCGGCTGGAGTTCGCGATGGACGACGGAAAAGGAGATGTCGCCGCCCAGGATGGTCCGGCCCTCGCCGGCAATGCCTTCCGTCAGCGCGCGTGACACAGAGGCGACGCCGGCGATCGCCGCGACGCCGAGGGCGATGCAGGCGATGAAGACGTAAAAGCCCTTCACGCCGCCGCGCAGTTCGCGCAGGGCAAAGCGCAGCGCGAGCATCACCCCGGGGCGGTTGGCCGACTGTGCGCCGCTCATGCGTCGGCTGCCGCGGCTTGGCTCCGGGGGGCGGCCTCCAGAGGGCTCGTGTCGATGACCCCGGAGCGCATGCGGATGGTCCGCTGGCACCGGTCGGCCAGCGAGCGGTCATGGGTGACCAGTACCAGCGTCATGCCGCGCGTCTCCTGCGCCTTGAACATCAGATCGACGATCTGGCGGCCGGTCTTCTCGTCGAGGTTGCCCGTCGGCTCGTCGGCAATGAGGATCGTCGGCGACGGCACAAGGGCACGCGCGATCGCAACGCGCTGCTGTTCGCCACCCGACATCTGCGCGGGATAATGCGACAGGCGCTCGCCCAGGCCCACGGCCTCGAGTTCCGCGCGCGCCTTGGCGAAGGCGTCGCGGTCACCGGTGAGCTCCAGCGGCACGGCGACGTTCTCCAGCGCCGTCATGTTGGGAATGAGATGGAAGGACTGGAAGACGATGCCGACGTGGCGACCGCGGAAGCGGGCCAGCGCATCCTCGTTCAGCGTCGTCAGTTCCTGGCCGGCGACGCCAACCTCGCCCGCGTCGCTGCGTTCCAGTCCGGCCATGACCATCAGCAGCGTCGACTTTCCCGATCCCGATGGGCCGACAATGCCGAGCGAACTGCCCTCGGTGACGTCCAGATCGACGCCCTTGAGAATATGCACGCGGGCGGCGCCTGTTCCCAGGCTCAGATGCACGTCGCGCAGACGGACGGCGTTGTTCGGGTCACGGTGAGGCGTCGTCTGGTCCACGTCGCTGTTTCCTTGGGCTTGCGGACCGGTCATGATCCAGGGGATGCGTCGCGGTGCGACGTCCGGGTTCAACGATTGATTGGCTTCGAATGCGGCTTTCGTGCCGCGTTCTGACGCCCGGCGATTGAAACCGGGCGGCGTCACGCTGATATGGGAACGACGCGCGCGTGGTCCAGTGTCGCGTTGCTGGTTTTTTGTGCAAGGCTAACATGCGGCTGATTATGCGACTTTATGCTTTCCTTTTTGTGTTCATCCTGGCCGCGGCTCCCGGTCTGGCGCAGGCGGACACCATCCGCATTCTGGCGCTGGGCGACAGCCTGACCGCCGGATACGGTCTTGCTCCCGGCGAGGGGTTCCCGGCGCGCCTGGAGGCAGCGCTGACGGCGCGTGGACATGATGTGACGGTGATCGATGCGGGCGTCTCCGGTGACACCGCGAGCGCCGGGCAGGCACGGCTGGAGTGGTCGCTGGGCGAGGGCGCGGATGCGGCGATCGTCGAACTTGGCGGCAATGATGCGCTGCGCGGCCTGCCGCCGGAGAGCACAAGCAAGGCGCTCGGCCAGATCATCGAAGCGTTGCGCGCGCGCGACATTCCGGTGCTGCTGGCGGGCATGCAGGCGCCGCCCAACCTGGGGCCGCGCTACGGCGAGGCGTTCAACGCGATCTTCCCCGCCCTTGCAAAACAGCACGATATCCTCCTTTATCCCTTCTTCCTTGACGGGGTCGCGGCAGAGCCGGATCTCAATCAGGCCGACGGCATCCATCCCACCGCCGAAGGCATCGACATCATCGTGCAGAGGATCCTCCCCAGCGTCGAGGCGCTGATCGATCTGGCGCAAAGCCGCTGATGCGGTCTTCTGGCCGCTTGCCTCATGGTCCGCCCGTGCCGTCCTCCCAAACGGCCCCGGTGCGCGTTCCCGAGGCTTCCCGCCGACGCTCCGCGTCCGGAGCCTGCCGGCCCAATCTGTAATTTCGAACGACGAAACGGACGGACACCCATGACACTTGAAATGCGCAAACTCGGGCGCACCGGTCTCGAGGTCTCGAGCTTTTGCCTGGGCTCGATGACCTGGGGCGAACAGAACTCCGAGGCGGAAGGCCACGCACAGATCGACATGGCGCTGGAACGCGGCATCAACTTCATCGACACGGCGGAGCTCTACGCGATTCCGCCCAAGCCTGAGACCCAGGGGCGCACCGAGGAAATCATCGGCACCTGGTTCAAGCGCACCGGCCGGCGCGACGAGGTGATCCTGGGCACGAAGATCATCGGCCGGTCGTCCCACACCTGGTTTCGCGACGGTGGTGTCGAGACGACGCTGACGCCGGAACAGATCGAGGAGGCCGTCAACAAGAGCCTGAAGCGGCTGCAGACGGACTACATCGATCTCTACCAGATCCATTGGCCGGACCGTGCCGTATCGCAGTTCGGCTCCAACCCGACCATCTGGAAGGACAGCGAGCCGGCGCCCGACGAGGTTCCGATCGAGGAGACGCTCGGCAAGCTCGGCGAACTCGTCGAGGCCGGCAAGATCCGAAGCGTTGGCCTCTCGAACGAGAGCGCCTGGGGCGCAATGCGCTATCTGCAGGCGGCCGATGAAATGGGCCTGCCGCGTGTCGCGTCGATCCAGAACGCCTATTCGCTGGTCAACCGGACATTCGAGGTCAACCTGGCCGAGGTCGCCATGCGCGAGGATCTGGGCCTGCTCGCCTATTCGGTGCTGGGGCAGGGCTATCTCACCGGCAAGTACCGCGGCGGCGCGCTGCCCGAGGGCTCGCGCAAGAAGCTGTTCGACCGGCTGCAGCGTTACGAGACGCCGGGCTCGGAGAGCGCCGTCGATGCCTATCTGGACCTGGCGGAGGCGCGGGGCCTCGACCCGGCGCAGATGGCACTGGCTTTCGCGCATTCGCGATCGTTCGTCACCTCGGTGATCGTCGGCGCGACGTCGCTCGAGCAGCTCTCGCATGACATCGACTGCACGGCTGTCGAGATCAGCCAGGAGCTGGAAGACGCCATCAATGCGATCCACCAGACGCATGGCAATCCCTGTCCCTGACGGTCGCGTCACAAGGCTCTGAACTGTCTTGAATTTTCCGTACGCCGCCGCAGTTTTCGTGCGGCGGCGTGCGGTAACGGGTTGTGTCAGTTGCGTGAAATTGGTGGATGAGCCGCGATTTTTTTGGCTCGCGCCTTGTCGGGCGCGACTCGCCGGGCACACAGTGAGGTGTCGAAAATGTCGCGGAGGGCTTGTTATGCCGCGCTTGTTCACCGGTCTGGAAATGCCGGCCGAGACGGCGATGATGCTGTCTTCGCTGCGCGGCGGTCTGCGCAACGGGCGCTGGATCGATCCGGAAAACTATCACATCACCTTGCGCTTCATCGGCGATATCGACGACCGCACGGCCGATGAGGTCGCCTATGCGCTGGGCCGCATCAACCGCACGCCGATCGAGATCCGGCTCGGCGGACTGGCGGCCTTCGGCAACAAGAAGCCGCATTCCATCCATGCCACGGTCGAGCCGAATCCGCAGCTTGCGGATCTTCAGGCCGAGCAGGAGCGGATCATCCAGCGGCTCGGATTGCCGGCGGAACGGCGCAAGTTTATCCCGCATGTGACGATCTGCCGGTGTAAGGGAAGCTCGACGGACGACGTGGCGCGCTGGCTGGCGATGCGCGGCGGCTTTTCGGCCGCGCCGTTCATCGCCGGGCGCTTCGTGCTGTATTCGTCGAAGGCGTCGACCGGCGGCGGTCCCTATCTCATCGAGGAAGCCTATCCGCTGGCGGCGTGAGCGCGGTCGGTCATGCGGCCGCGGTGATCGCCTCGATGAACGACTCGCCGTATTCGCCGAGCTTCTTCGGCCCGACGCCGTTGATGCCGGCGAGTTCATCGAGCGAAGCGGGCCGCGCGCGGGCCATCTCGATCAGCGTTGCGTCGGGAAACACCACGTAGGCGGGCACATTGCGCTGGCGCGCCAGATCCAGCCGCAGGGATTTCAGCGCGCCCAGCAGTTCGCCGTCGCGTTCCGAGAGGCTGTCGGGGATCGCGCGGCGGCGGGCGCTCTTCTCCGCCTTCGTCGGCATGCTGACATGCCGGTACTGGAACGGATGGCCCCGCGTCATGACCCCCTGCGCGCGCCTGGTCAGTTCCAGACAGCCGTATTTCTGCAGGTTGACGGACAGGTATCCGCCGGCCAGCGCCTGCCGGATGAACGATTGCCAGAACGATTTGGGCTGCGCCTTGCCCGCGCCATAGGTCGACAGGCTGTCGTGGCGCCGCTCGGTGATCTTCTGGTTCTCCGAGCCGCGGATCACGTCGATCACATGCGACGCGCCGAAGGCCTGGCCGGTTTCCGAGATGGCGGCGAACAGCAGCCGGGCCAGTTCGGTGCCGTCGAGCATCTTGGGCGGGTCGATGCAATTGTCGCAGTTGCCGCATGGCTCGCAGGCATCGTCGAAATAGGTCAGCAGCGCGTCGCGGCGGCAGCCGGCCGCCTCGCAGTAGGCCAGCAGCGCGTCGAGCCGCTTGTGCTCGCGCAGCTTGTGCATGTCGTCCTCGCCGTCGTTCTCGATGAACTGGCGGCGCATGCGGATGTCGTCGAGGCCGTAGAGCATCAGGGTCTCGGCCGGCATGCCGTCGCGCCCGGCGCGGCCGATCTCCTGATAGTAGGCTTCCATGGAACCGGGCAGGTTGAGGTGGCAGACATAGCGGATGTCCGGCTTGTCGATGCCCATTCCGAAGGCGATCGTCGCGGTCATCACCACCGCGTCCTCGCTCATGAAGCGGTCCTGGTTGGCCTTGCGCTCGTCGGACGGCTGGCCGGCGTGATAGGCGATCGCCTTCATGCCCTCGCCCTTGAGGAACTCGGCCACTTCCTCCGTCAGTCGCCGCGACAGGCAATAGACGATGCCCGACTGCTCGCGCTTGTCCTCCAGGAAGGCCAGAAGCTGCTTTTTCCAGTCGCTCTTCGGGGCCACGGCGAGCGTCAGGTTCGGCCGGTCGAAGCCGTGCACGATGGTGCTGCTCTCGCCCCGGAACAGCTTCTGGGCGATGTCGAGGCGGGTGGCGTTGTCCGCCGTGGCGGTGAACGCCGCGATGGTGGCGTCGGGAAACAGCTCGCCTAGCCGCGACAGCTGCTCGTACTCGGGGCGGAAGCTCGGCCCCCACTTGGAGATGCAGTGCGCCTCGTCGATGACGAACAGTCCCGGTTCGAGCCGGGCGATGGCCGCCAGCATGCGCGGGGTCATCAGCCGCTCGGGCGAGAGATACAAGAGCTTGGCGCGCCCGGAGGTGACCTTGCGCCATTCCTCGATGTTCTGGTCGCGCGAGTGGCCGGAATGGATGCCGGCCGCCTCCACGCCGTTGGCGCGCAGGCCCGCCACCTGATCGTCGATCAGCGCCAGCAGCGGCGAGACGACAATGGTCGGCCGCGCGCCGAGAATTGCCGGGATCTGGTAGCACAGCGACTTGCCCGCGCCCGTCGGCATGACCGCGAGCGTGCTGGTCCCCGCCACCAGCTGGTCGATGATCTCTTCCTGGCCGGCGCGGAAGGCGGCATAGCCGAAAATGTCGCGCAGCACGCCCATCGGGGTCGCGGCACGTTCGAGGTCAGGCAGTGGGTGTGATTCGGTCAGCACGTCCCTAGTTCTAGAGGAACGCGCGGCGCGCAGGAATCGTCTGGACGGATAAAATGCGCTCGACAACAGAAAACTGGCCGCGCGGTGCCCGATGGCGCGCCCGGCCGGCCGCCGCGCAACAAAAAGGGCGCCCGGGTCACCCCGGGCGCCTTGTCACGGATCGAAGCCTGTGACGGCGTCAGATATACCGGACCTTGGTGATCTCGTAGGAATGCGCACCACCCGGCGCCGCGACCTCGATGTTGTCGCCGACTTCCTTGCCGATGAGGGCGCGGGAGATCGGCGACGAGATCGACACGCGGCCGGATTTCACGTCCGCTTCCACGTCGCCGACGATCTGGTAGGTCTTCTCTTCCTCGGTATCCTCGTCGATGAGGGTCACCGTGGCACCGAACTTGACCGTATCGCCGGACATCTTCGAGACGTCGATCACCTCGGCGCGACCCAGCTTGTCCTCAAGCTCGTTGATGCGGCCCTCGTTGAGGCTCTGCTGTTCCTTGGCGGCATGATACTCGGCGTTCTCGGAAAGATCGCCATGGGCGCGCGCTTCGGAAATCGCCTGAATGATGCGCGGGCGCTCAACCGAGGTCCGATGTTTCAGCTCCTCCTCGAGCAGGGCGTGCCCGCCGATCGTCATCGGTACTTTTTCCATGATTCTGGACCTCTTTGGCCTCTGCACGACGCCCCACGGGGCGCGTCAGACAATACGAATAGACCGGCCTGCAACCGGACTGTGTCGTCCGTTCGCGGGCCGATCTGTCTAGGATCGGGGGAGCGACTGTTCGGCGGCTCACAAAGCCGCCGGCGCTCCGATGTGAACACCGGAAAACGTTCCGGGCGTTTACGCAGTCGTGTTACGCAACCGCAGGGAAGTAGTCCTGCAGCGGCCTGACTTCAAGATGACCGGTCTTATATGCCTCGATGCCCTTCGTCGCGGCGATCGCGCCAGCGAGCGTCGTATAGTAGGGAACCTTGTGAAGCAGCGCTGCACGCCGAAGCGACCGGCTGTCGGAAAGAGTCGCAGCGCCTTCGGTCGTATTGAAGACCAGTTGAACCTCTCCGTTCTTGATAGCATCGACGATGTGCGGTCGTCCTTCAAGAACCTTGTTGATTTTCGAGCACGCGAGGCCGCGTTCTTCCAGGAAGCGCTGCGTGCCGCCGGTGGCGATGATCGTGAAGCCGCAGTCGATCAGCAGCCGGACCGTGTCCACCACGCGGGGCTTGTCGGCGTCGCGCACGGAAACGAAGGCCGTGCCGCTGGTGGGCACCAGGGCGCCCGCGCCGAGCTGCGACTTGGCGAAGGCCACCGGATAGGCCCGGTCCAGGCCCATGACCTCGCCCGTGGAGCGCATCTCCGGGCCGAGGATCGTGTCCACGCCCTGGAAGCGGGCGAACGGGAAGACGGCTTCCTTGACCGCGACGTGATTGAACTCGGGCTTCTTCAGGTCGAAGGACGCCAGGCTTTCGCCCGCCATGATGCGCGCGGCGATCTTGGCCACCGGTATGCCGACGGTCTTGGCGACGAAGGGCACCGTGCGCGAGGCGCGCGGATTGACTTCCAGCACGTAGATCACGTCGTCCTTGATGGCGTATTGCACGTTCATCAGGCCGCCGACGTTCAGTCCCAGCGCCATGGCCCGGGTCTGGCGCTCCAGCTCCTCGAGCATGGCGGGCGACAGCGAGTGCGCCGGGAGTGCGCAGGCCGAATCGCCGGAATGGATGCCGGCTTCCTCGATGTGCTCCATGATGCCGCAGACGAACACGTCCTTGCCGTCGCACAGGGCGTCGACATCGACCTCGATGGCGTCGGACAGATAGCCGTCGATGAGCACCGGGCTGTCGCCGGAAACCACCACGGCCTCGTTGATGTAGCGGTCGAAGTGGGCGTCGTCACGGACGATTTCCATGCCGCGGCCGCCCAGCACGTAGGACGGACGGATCACCGCCGGATAGCCGATCTTCCTGATGATGGTGCGGGCCTCGTCGGCCGAGCGCGCAATGCCGTTGTTGGGCTGCTTGAGATCGAGATCGTGCAGCAGCTTCTGGAACCGGTCGCGGTCCTCGGCCAGGTCGATGGCGTCGAGCGAGGTGCCGAGGATCGGCACGCCCGCCTCGCTGAGCGCATGAGCAAGCTTGAGCGGCGTCTGGCCGCCGAACTGCACGATCACGCCGTGCACGCTGCCCTTTGTTTGCTCGACGCGGATGATCTCGAGGACGTCCTCGGCGGTCAGCGATTCGAAATACAGCCTGTCCGAGGTGTCGTAGTCGGTCGATACCGTCTCCGGATTGCAGTTGACCATGATCGATTCATAGCCGGCGTCGGCCAGCGCGAACGCGGCGTGGCAGCAGCAATAGTCGAACTCGATGCCCTGGCCGATGCGGTTCGGCCCGCCGCCCAGGATGATCACCTTCTTCGCGTCCGACGGCTTGGCCTCGTCCGCGGGCGCGCCGGCAAAGGGCGGCTCGTAGGTCGAGTACATGTAGGCCGTGGGTGAGGCGAACTCGGCCGCGCAGGTGTCGATGCGCTTGTAGACCGGGTGCACCTTCAGCGCGGTGCGTGCCGCCTTGACGTCCTTCTCGCTCTTGCCCGCCAGCTTCGCCAGCCGCGCATCGGAGAAGCCCATCGCCTTGAGCATGCGGAACGCGCGTTCATTGTCCGGCAGGCCGTGCCTGGCGACCTTGGTCTCCAGGTCAATGATGTTCTGGATCTGCTCCAGGAACCACGGATCGATCCTGCACGAGGCGTGGATCTGGTCGTGACCGACCCCCAGCCGCATCGCCTGGGCGACCTTCAGCAGGCGGTCGGGCGTCGGCGTGCTCAGTGCCGCGCGGATGGCGTTCTTGTCGTCGTCCTGGCCCAGGCCGGGGATCTCGATCTCGTCGAGGCCGGACAGCCCCGTCTCGAGGCCGCGCAGGGCCTTCTGCAGGCTTTCGGGGAAGGTGCGGCCGATGGCCATCACCTCGCCCACCGACTTCATCGCGGTGGTCAGCACCGGCTCGGCGCCGGGGAATTTCTCAAAGGCGAAACGCGGGATCTTCGTGACGACGTAATCGATGGTCGGCTCGAAGGCCGCCGGCGTCGCGCCGCCGGTGATGTCGTTTTCGAGTTCGTCCAACGTAGAGCCAACGGCGAGCTTGGCAGCGACCTTGGCGATCGGGAAGCCCGTGGCCTTCGACGCCAGCGCCGAGGAGCGGGAGACGCGGGGATTCATCTCGATGACGATCAGCCGACCGTCTTCGGGATTGACGGCGAACTGCACGTTCGAGCCGCCGGTCTC
>JBFHII010000024.1:0-13590 GCA_041596535.1 Breoghania sp.
CTTGTCGATGACGACGTTGCGGCCCTTGGGGCCGAGCGTCACCTTGACGGCATTGGCGAGGATGTCCACGCCGGCCAGCATGCGGTCGCGAGCGTCTGTCGAAAACTTGACTTCTTTAGCAGCCATGTTGACTTCTCTCTAAAAACTTGTGGGACGGAAAGGATCCAAAAAAGGGCGCCCGCTGGTTAAGCGATCACGCCCATGATGTCGGACTCTTTCATGATGAGCAGGTCTTCACCGTCGATCTTGACCTCGGTGCCCGACCACTTGCCGAACAGCACGCGGTCGCCGGCCTTGACGTCGAGGGCGACGAGCTTGCCAGCGTCGTCACGCGCGCCGGGGCCTACGGAAACGACTTCGCCTTCCTGCGGCTTTTCCTTGGCGGTGTCGGGGATGATGATGCCGCCGGCGGTCTTCTCTTCGGAATCGACGCGGCGGACGACAACACGGTCGTGTAGCGGACGGAATGTCATATCTGGCTCTTTCCTCTCCTGGAGCGCCCCGCATGGGCAGCGCTGCCATTGGTGATGCCGGAATACGGATGCAGGGTTGTCCCTGATGTGTTGTTAGCACTCTTCGATGGTGAGTGCCAACTGCCGCCGGGATGTAGTTTCAGCCCGCATCTTTGTCAATGCGGCAGATGGTGAAAATCGTTCCCGGCGCTCGCAGCGCGCCGTGCGGCACACGCGCGGCAGATCGGCGGCGTCGGCGTGCGGCAAGCGCGGATGCGGCGCGCTGGCGGGATGCGGATGGCGGAAACGAAGGGCGTCGTGGCGGTCGGTGCCCAAAAATCGATTACCGGCATGGTTAACGGAACCTTACCCCGATTGCGGACCTGCCGGGGCTTTCTGGAAATGCAAAGCGGAGAGCCGCGAAGCCGCCCCGCCGTGCCGGCCGCGTTGTCCGAAACCGGCGACTTTTCAGTTCGTTCCGCGTTGTTTGCTTGCCCGCCCATTCCGCTGTCTGCTGCGAAATCTACCGGATTCTACTAAGTATTTGTCTGACAAACTGCGGAAAATTTTAATTAACTAAAGAATTGCTGTACATGATTTGGAAAGGAGGGCGGCGGGATCCGGATGCGTTAACAAAAAATGGTGGTATTGGTCGAGTGAATTGAGCCGGCGTGACCGGCCATGTGGAGCTTGATACGATGTTCAACCAGATGTTCGCCCCAATGCTTGCACGGTGCTGGAAAGAAGAGCGCGGCAATGTCGCCATTCTGTTCGGCCTGACGATCGTTCCGGTGGTATTCGCAGTCGGAGCGGGCGTCGACATGTCAAAGGTCGTCTCGGTCAAGCAACGTGCGCAGATGGCGGTGGATTCGGCCGCCCTCGCCATCAACACCCAGACCTATGCGTCGCTCACCAATGACACGATGACGGCGGCGGCGCGCTCGGTTTTCGAAGCGAACTTCAATGCCGGTGGCGGGACGCTGTCGAATTTCACCGCCCAACGCAACGCTGACGGCGCGATCAACGTGACCGCGGAGGTCAGCGTCGGTACCGCCTTCTCACCGTTGGTCGGCATCGATGCTCTCAATTTCGCGGTGCAATCGGAAACGGTCGTCGGTGAAGCCAGCTTCGACGTCGTCATGGTCCTCGACAATTCCGGCTCCATGGGCGGTTCGAAGATCGACACCCTGAAGGAGGCGGCGAAAGACCTGACGGCAACCTTGCTGGCCGTGAATTCCACCGGCCCGGTCCCCGATCGCGTCAAGATCGGCCTGGTTCCGTTCACCGCCTTCGTCAATGTCGGAGCCGACAAGGCGACTGCCGACTGGATCGACGTGAATGGCCTGTCGCCGGTCAACGGCAACAACATGGCCACCAACACGCCGCGGCTGGATCTCTTCGACCAGATTTCCGGCGTCAGCTGGCAGGGCTGTGTCGAGGCGCGTCCGTATCCCTATGACGTGCAGGATACCCCAGCCAGCGACACGGTCCCCGAGACGCTGTTCGTGCCGGAGTTTGCGCCCGACGAGCCCGATGACGGCGGCTACTATCGCCGCGACAAGTACCGCTCCTACAGCTATTCCAACAACTGGCTCGACGACGACGGCGGGAGTTGCACAACGAGCATCGACGGCGTGGGCGAGGATGCGCATACCGCGAAGCAGCAGCGGATGTGCAAGTACGACGGCGCGTCCTACAGCTCCTGGAACAATGGCGTCAGCAAGGGTCCCAACTATGGCTGCAAGACCCAGGAGGTCACGCCGCTGACGACCAGCGAGGAAACGATCGATACCGCGATCGACGCCATGGTCGCCGACGGTTACACCAACATCCACCAGGGTGTGGTGTGGGGATGGCGGGCGATCTCGCCGGCAGCGCCCTTCACCGAGGGCCGTGCGATGAACGATCCGGACAATCCCGGCCATCGCCGCATCATGATCGTCATGACCGACGGCGCGAACACCTATGAGTGGACCGACAGCAACCCCAATATCTCCAAGTACAATGCCTATGGCTATGTCCCGGAGGGGCGGACCGGCGTCGACTACAACAGCAACGGCGACGTCACGGACGTGATGGACGATCGAACCGCCGAAGCCTGCACCAACGCCAAGACCGACGGTGAGATCGAGATCTACACGATCGCCTTCCAGATCAGCGACACGACCACGCGCAACATGCTTCGGGATTGCGCGACCAAACCCGAAATGGCCTATCAGTCGGACTCCGATGCGCAGCTGCTGGTGGCGTTCCAGAACATCGCCAAGGAAATCAGCAAGCTTCGTCTGGCCCGCTGAACCTCTGGCCCGCTGAACCTTTGGCCCGCTGAACGCCGGTTTCCGGCGTGTTCCGACAAGCAAGCATCCCGTGCCGGCAACGGCGCGGGGTGTTTGTTTCCGTGCGGGTCGGCCTGGCCGGCGCTATTTCGCGGATGTGAGGTTCGGGGCGGCGACGGCTGCAAGCAGCCGCTTGTTGAGCGGCGGTGACGGGAAGATCCGGCGCAGCATCGCCGCGGGTGCCGTGCCGAATTCCGGTCGCTGGCTGATCAGTTGCCTCGAAAGCGCCGCCCGCCGGGCCGTGTCGCCGTCGGCATGCGCCATCAGGATACGGGCGAGAAGTCCCGAAAGCGTGTCGTCGTGCTGAATGAGGTCCGCTTCCTTGCGGGCCAGGTCCCTGTCGCCCTTGCCGTAGGCCGCGAAGATGATCATCGTGTTGTACCAGGCCGGATGCCCCGGGCTCATGCGGCGCGCCTTCTGCAACATACTGAGCCCCCGCTCGGTGTCTCCCAGCATGATCAGCGTGCTGGCATGGGTGGCCATGATGTCAGTGTCATAGGGATTGAGCCGCCGCGCCCGCCGGCCGGCTTCCAGGGCCTCGTCGCCGCGCCCCAGGTACAGCAGCACCGTTTGCAACGCCTGATAGGCGCGCGCGCTGTCGGGCGTCGCGGCGGCGGCCTGTCTGGCCAGGACAAAGGCCTGCGCCAGGGCGGCTTCTCGCTCCTTGTCGCTTTTGACGCCGAACCGGGCGTTGTCGACATAGAGCATGGGGAGCAGGGCGTGCGCGGGAGCGAAGCCGGCCTGACGCCCAAGGAGCGAGGTCAGGCAGTCACGTCCGCGCGCGTTGACGTCGGGCGCGAAGCTGCGCTGGGAATCGAAGGTCAGCAGAACGCACCGAAACCCTTCCGGGATCCGGGAGTCGGCGCCGCGGTGGCTGGCCGCGTGGTTGAAGATCACCCCGTATGGCCGGGCGATCGTGCTGGCGATGTTGTGCACGATCCGCTCTTCCGGCAGCTCGGCCGCATTGCGTTCGTAGGTCAGCTCGAACAGGGCCGACCAGACGGTTTCACGCTCGGCGGCATAGACCAGAACGAAGCTGAGGGACGCATTGTCGTCGGCGAAGCTGGCGCGTCCCTCCACGCGGTAGTCGGCCTCGGCGGCGGTTCCGCTCAGTTCCACTTCCGAGAACAGGCGCAGGGCGGCTGTCAGATTGTCCTGCACCCTGGCAGGGGAGAAGGCGGCAGGCTGCGGTGCCGTACCGTCCACCACGATGTCGGCCACGAAGATGCGTGGCAGATCCCCCTTGAAGAAC
Source organism: Breoghania sp. (assembly GCA_041596535.1). Classification (GTDB taxonomy): domain Bacteria; phylum Pseudomonadota; class Alphaproteobacteria; order Rhizobiales; family Stappiaceae; genus Breoghania. The sequence goes on from JBFHII010000024.1 coordinate 4,041, forward strand.
GGCGCCGATGAGGGCTCTGGGTCTGCTCCGGTCTCCGGTGCGCCGGCCACAACGATCGCCGGCGTGCTGTCGGCGGGGATCGCGCCGGATTGTTCGGCGACATCCCGGCCCCCGGGCGGCGCGTCTTCGGTCGGCGTGTCGCGCGGCACGAGCACGAAGACGGCCAGTCCGGCCGCGACGACTGCACTTGCGGCCAGGGCTGCGATCATCCGCCGTCTGTCGCCTGTGCGCGGCGGCATTGCGGGTTCTGTCCGGGCAGGGTCGGTCTCCCGGTACTTGAAAACCGGAACGTAGCCGCCTTTCGGCACGTCGATGAGCACGGGATCGTCGGCGCCGGGCCCGGCGTAATAGTCACCGATCAGCCGGCGCAGGCGCGCGGCTTCCACGCGAATGATCGGATCGGCAGCGGGATCGAAGGAAGCGGCTCGTCCCAGTGCTTCCACGGCAATCGTATAGCCCTTGATACGGCTTTCGTTGCCCTTCAGCCGCTGGTCGACGATATAACTGAGGAACGCGCGCAATTGTGGTGAGCCGGCAAAGGCTGAGCTTGTGAGAATTTTGTCCAGTTGAGTGCGAACCGCGGCCTCATCGCACGGCGTTCGGGGTGATGTATGGGGCCCGTGTTCGCTGTTCCCCCCGGTCACTTCCTACTCCTCGGCTCTTCGCGTGGCCGTGTGAACAGAACCATAGGACACCTTGCCGGACATTCGGATAGTCTTTTGCAGAAATGCGGTCGAATATTGACGCAAATCACGATGCCGGCCCCGGCTTTGTGCTGAGAACGGCACGTGCGGGTCAGTTTCCGGTGGCATGCCCTGTTGTTTCTGACAGTATCGGCGGCCGGGTTGGCAAGATCGTCTCGACAAGAGGAGCGCGGTTCCGGCGATGCGGTTTGCGAGATATCTGGTCTTTGCGGCAATCCTTGCGACAGGCGCAGGCGGCGCCTGGTGGTGGTACACCCGTCCGGCCGCCGTGACCGTCGTGACCCCTTCGCGCGGCAGCGCCGCGGATGTCGTCTATGCCACGGGCGTCGTCGAGCCGCGCCGCTGGGCCAAGGTCACGAGCATCGTGCGCGAGCGCATTGTCGACATGTGCCGATGCGAAGGCGACACCGTGAAGGCGGGCGACGTGCTGGGAAAGCTGGATGACAGCGGTGCCCGCGCGACGCTCGCCGAACTGGAGGCGCGCGCAGAATTCGCCCAGGCCGAGCGCGAGCGCGCCGAGGGCCTGATCGAACGCCGGATCATTTCCCGCCAGGCCTACGACAGGGCGCTCAACGAGGTGCAGCGCGCGGTGGCGCTCGTGGCCGCGCAGAAGGCGCAGCTCGACAACTACGAGCTGCATGCCCCGCTCGACGGCGTCGTGCTGCGCCGAGACGGCGAGGTCGGCGAAGTGGCCGAGCCCGGAACCGTCCTGTTCTGGGTCGGCGAGCCATCGCCCCTGCAGATCGTCTCGGATGTCAACGAGGAGGACATTCCCAAGGTCGCGCCGGGCCAGCAGGCGTGGCTGCGTGCGGACGCGTTTCCCGACAAGCGGATCGGCGCGACGGTGTCTCGTATCACGCCGAAGGGCGATCCTGTGCTCAAGACATACCGCGTCTATCTCGACCAGCCCGAGGACACGCCGTTGCTGATAGGCATGTCGGTGGACGTCAACATCGTCACCCGCACCAAGCAGGACGTCCTGCTCGTGCCGCTGGCCGCCGTCAATGGAGATCGCGTTTTCGTCGTCGGCGTGGACGGCCGGCTTGAGGAACGCTCCGTGCGCATCGGCATTCGCGGTACGGAAACGGTCGAGGTGCTGGCGGGCGTCGAGGATGACACCCGGATCGTATCGCCGCTGATCCCGGGCCTGGAGGCGGGCCAGAAGGTCCGCGTCGAGGCAGCCGGAGCGGAGTGACGCCATGCCCGCATTGACCCAGCCATTGCACGAACCCGCGGGAGGGAGCCGGGAATTGCCATGAATCTGCTGCTGCGCATTGCCATGACCCATATCCGCGGCCGGCTTCGCCAGACGGTGGTGTCGATTCTCGGTGTCATGCTGGGCGTCGGCTTCTCCATTGCCATGGCTTCGCTTATGGAAGGGTCGCAGCGCGATTTCGTCAGCCAGCTGATTGACGCGATCCCGCATATCCAGGTTACGGACGAGGAACGCCAGCCGCCGCGCCAGCCGGCGCAGGAGGTCTATGATGCGGTGAGCTTTTCAGGCCTGCGCGTCGCCGACGACCGCCGCGGCATCCGCAACCCGGTCGCGGTGCGCGCGGGGTTGGAGAGCTGGGTGGACGGGGTGTTCTCCCCCGCGCTTAGCGGCCAGGCCGTGGTGCGCTACGGCGGCAAGGATGTCGCGGTGACGCTGACCGGCATTCAGCCGCGCGCGGAAATGCAGGTCTCCAAGATCGCCGATGACATCATCCAGGGAAGCTTCTTCAATCTGGAGTCGACGGCCAGCGGCCTTGTCGTTGGCGACGGCATGACGAAGAAACTCGGGGCCCATTTCGGTGACACCGTCACCGTGACTTCGGCCGCCGGCCTGGTCAAACGCTACAAGATCGTCGGGCTGTTTCACTCCTCGCTGGCCCAGACCAACGACACGATTGGCTATGTTCCGCTGAAGGCGGCGCAGATCCTGTTCGAGCGGCCGAACGTCATCAATCGCCTCAACATCCGGCTGACGGACGTCAATGACGCCGAAGCCATCGCCGCGCGCATCGAACGGCAGATCGGCTACAAGGCCGTGTCATGGCAGGAGGCCAACAAGAGCCTGCAGGAGGCGTTCGTGATCCGCAACCTGATCATGTACACGGTCGTCGGGGCAATCCTGCTGGTCGCGGGTTTCGGCATCTTCAACATCGTCGCCACCATCGTGCACGAGAAGGCGCGCGACATCGCCATCCTGAAGTCTCTCGGCTTCTACGAGACCGACATGCAGGTCATGTTCGTCTTCGAGGGCCTGATGATCGGCGCGGCCGGGTCGCTGTGCGGCTGGGCGCTGGGCTACGCGCTGTGCCTGGCCCTGAGCACGGTGCAGTTCCAGGTCCCCGGTTCCACCGACAGCACCTTCCTGCCGATCTATTTCACCATCACGCACTATCTGATCGCCTCCGCCTTCGCGCTGGCCTCCGCCGGCATCGCCGGCTATCTGCCGGCGCGCCGCGCGGCACGGCTCAACCCTGTCGACATCATCCGGGGGGCCACGTGACCGAGGACCATGCAACGCCGGTCGCCGATACGCCGGACCCGCTGCTGGAGGCGCGCGGCGTGAGCCGAGTGCTGTCGGGCACCGTGCCGGTGACGCTGGTGGCTGATATCGATTTGCGTGTCGGGGCCGCGGAATATGTGGCGATCACCGGCCCTTCGGGGTCGGGCAAGTCGTCGCTGCTCTATCTGCTGGGCCTGCTTGACCGGCCCAGCGAAGGCGAGGTGCTGATCGGCGGGCGGCGGACCCATGAGATGAGCGAGAGGGACCGGGCGCACCTGCGGCTGGAGACCCTGGGCTTTGTCTTCCAGTTTCACTTCCTGCTGCCGGAGTTCTCGATCCGGGAAAACGTGATGATTCCGATGCGCAGGCTGGCGCGGGCTGGCGAGGGGGCGATGCGGGCCCGCGCCGATGAATTGCTGGATGCCCTGGGCCTTGCCGACCACCGGAACAAGCAGCCCGACCAGCTCTCCGGCGGCCAGCGCCAGCGGGTCGCCGTGGCTCGCGCCCTGGCCAATGAACCGCCGTTGATCCTCGCCGACGAGCCGACGGGAAGTCTCGACAGCAAGTCGTCCGAACAGGTGTTCGATATCCTGCGGAAGATCGTCGAGGAGCGCGGCAAGACGGTGATCGCCGTTACCCATGACCTGGAGATGGCCGCGCGGATGCATCGCGGGGTGCATCTCGTCGACGGGCGGATCGTTTCCGACGAACGCTTTGTCACCACGCCCGCTGCCTGATAACAGTAGCGGGAGAATGTCTCGCCGGCGCTGCCGGACGTGCCAACCGCGGTTATTGGAGCCGGCTTCGGAAAACGAAGCATTTCCGTGATATCCGGTGATTTTTGGCTATTTTGCCTGATCCACAACGCCAGGCATTGGGATATCGTCAGGGTTTAAGGCAGAATTCCCGCTGAATACCATTGATTCGGCGGCGCACGGGTACTTGACGCAAATATGGCCTGGTTTTCCTCGCTCTTCATAGGTCTGTGCATGGTGGTCATCGCCGGCTCGGTCAGTGCTGTGCTGTATTATCAGCTCGGCACGGACCCGGGCGTGGCCGTGATCATCGGAACGGCGGTGCTGGTCGCCGAGTTTCTGGTCAACATCATGGTCATGCGCTCGCGCGACCTCACCGAGGCCCAGCACCGCTCGGACATGCTCAACGGTGGCCTTGGCCAGATTGACCAGGAACTGCAGAACCTCGAACGCCGGTTGACCGCCATCGAGAACGGATTTCCCAACCGCGCCCGTGCCGAGATCGAGCCGATGTATGTCGAGATCGAGGTTCTCGGCACGCTGGTCAAGCAGATCGCGGAGACGGTGGCGGACCTGGAAACGCAGATCGTCGAGACACCGCAGATCGCGCATCACCCGCAGCACGAGTTCCACGGCCAGCCGCAGGCGACCCTGGCGCCGCCCAGAACGGATTCCGGCGGAGCGACGTTCCAGGGCAACCAGGGCTTTTCATCCAACCCGGCTTCCTCCGCTGCAGCGCCGGGCGCCGCCAATGGCTGGGAACAGCCCGGAGGCGCGCTGTGGTCGAACGGTAGCGGGGCGGCGAGAACCCGCAATCCGGCGGCGGAAGCGGCGCTGCGCGAGGCGGTGCGTCATGCAATCGATGCCAACCGGATCGATCTCTACCTGCAGCCGATCGTCTCGCTGCCGCAGCGCCAGGTGCGTTTCTACGAAGCGCTGACGCGCCTGCGCGCCGAGGACGGTGAAATCATGCAACCGGCGGACTATATCGATATCGCCGAGCGCAACGGTCTCATGCCGGGCATCGACAACACGCTCCTGCTGCGTTCCGTGCAGGTCCTGCGCCGCCTGTCGACGCGCAACCGCTCCGTCGGCCTGTTCTGCAACGTGTCCCCGTCGACGCTGGTCGACGACAGGTTCTTCCCCGGCTTCATCGACTTCATGCAGAAGAACCAGACGCTGGCGGAATACATGGTGTTCGAGTTCACCCAGGCGGCCGTCGAGGAGATGGGCGCGGTGGAGAACGAAAGCCTCGCGGCGCTGGCCAAACTGGGCTTCCAGTTCTCCATCGATCAGGTGACCAACCTGCGCACGAACTTCCGCGCCCTGAACGAGCGCGGCTTCCACTATGCCAAGATTTCCGCCGACAGGCTGCTCGGCCGCATTCCGACGGACACCGGTGATATCCATCCCGAGGACCTGTCCAGCCTGCTTGCCCGCTACGGCGTCCAACTGATCGCCGATCAGATCGAGACCGAAACGCAGGTGATCGAGCTGCTCGACTTCGGCATCCATTTCGGACAGGGCTTCCTGTTCTCGCCGCCGCGTCCGGTGCGCTCCGACGTGGTACAGGGCGGCGCGCAGCCGCCTGCCGATCGCAAGCGTGTCGCAAGCTGATCACGGCGTGTCCGGCATGAAAAAGGCCCCGCGGGATCCGCGGGGCCTTTTGTGTTCCGGGAGCCGGGCCGGGTTTGCTAGGAGGCGGTTTTGCCGACCGTAACGATCGTCGGCGGGGTTCCGGCGTCCAGCAGCCTGGCCGCGATCCGCTTGACGTCCTCTAGTGTCACGGCCTCGATCAGGCCGTTGCGCTCGTTGATGTAGTCGATGCCGAGGCCCTCCATCTGGATGCCGACGAGCTGGCCGGCGATCTTGTCCGACGTATCAAAGCGCAGCGCATAGGATCCGGTGAGGTAGCTCTTGGCCTTTTCCAGTTCGTCCGCCGTCGGGCCGTCCTCGGCCATTCTCTTGAGCTCGTTGCTGATCACTTCGAGCGCGGTTTCGGTGTTGTCCGCCCGGGTGGCCGTCCCACCCATCAGCACGCCGGAGTGATCGTAGGGTGCAAGATAGGTCCACACGGAATAGGCAAGGCCGCGCTTCTCGCGCACTTCCTCGTAGAGTCGCGAGGAGAACGAGCCGCCGCCCAGGATGTGGTTCATGATGAAGGCGGGGATGAAATCCGGATCGCTGCGCTTGAGACCGGGCAGGCCGAAGCGAATGACCGTCTGCGGCACGTCCATGGAGACCGTCTCGCGCTGGCCGCCCAGGGGGCTGACTTCCGCCACCGGCGTCAGCTCGGCCTTTTCCGGAAGCGCGCCGAAGGTCTTGTCGAGCAGCGGCCCCAGGGTCTTGGCGTCGATGGCGCCGACGACCGCGATCTTCAGCGTTTCGCGGGCGAGGAGCCGACCGTGCATGCGGACGAGATCGTCGCGGGTCACCGCGCCCAGGCTTTCCTCTGTGCCCCTGGTGGGACGGGCATAGGGATGGTCGGGAAAGGCCGTGGCGAACCACAGACGGCCCGCGATGGCGTTGGGGTCACGTTCTTCCTGCCGCAGGCCGGAAATCGCCTGGCGGCGCATCCGCTCGATGGGGTCGGCGTCGAACCGCGGTTCGGTCAGCGCAAGGCGCATCATGTCGAAGGCGGCATCGCGGTTGACCGACAGGGTCTTCAGGCTGCCGCTGAAACTGTCGCTGGCGGCGCTGAAGCTCAGGTCAATGGAGAGATCCTCAAGCCGCGTCTGGAAAGCCTGGGAATCAAGGTCTCCCGCCCCTTCGTCAAGCAGGCTGGCCATCAGTCGCACCAGGCCTTCCTTGCCGGCGGGGTCCTGCGTTCCGCCCCCCGTGAACCCGATCTGTACCGAGATCAGCGGAATGGCGTGTTCCTCGACCAGCCAGGCTTCGATGCCGCCGGGACTGACGACGCGCTGGATTTCGGTCGCGCGCGCGGGGACGATCAGCAGAAGCCATGCGGTTGCCAGGGTCGCCAGCAACAAGGTGGCGACCAGCATGCGGCGCGTGGCATCGGCGCGCAGCCGCAGCGCCACCGCGCGCGGACGGGCGTTCGAACCAGAATGTTTCATCATGATTTGTTCCCGTCCTTGGCCGGCTTGCCGGTGAGGTAGGCGGTGACGGAGTTGTCACCGGTGAGATATTTTTGGGCCGCGGCCTGCACCTGTTCGGCGGTGACCTGCTGGATGCGCTCCGGCCACTGCTGCACGTCCGCAACCGTGTTGCCGGTGGTCAGCGAGGAGCCGAAGATCCGCGCCAGAGACGACTGGCTGTCCTGCGAGTAGATGGCGCTCGCCAGCACCTTGCGCTTGGCACGATCCAGTTCCTCGGCGGTGATGCCGTTCTCGGCGACATCGTTGATGACCGCGCGCAGCCCGTCGCGCAGGTCCTCGAGCGTCACGCCGTCGTTCGGCACGCCGTAGATCATGAAACGGGTCTGGTCGATGCCGGAGCTCTGGTACCAGCCGCCGGCGCTGGTCGCGAGCTTGTCCTCGACGACCAGCTTGCGGTACATCCGGCTGGTGGCGCCGCTTCCCAGGATATCGGCCAGCAGGTCGATGGCTTCCGCCTCGCCGGGTTGCGCATTGGCGTAGCTCGGCACCAGCCAGGCTTCACGGACGCTCGGCTGGCGCACCTGTTCGTCGGCCAGCCGCACGACGCGGGCGCCATGGAGCACGGGCTCCGCCGGGCGAACGCGCTGTGGCGGTTCGGCGCGCCGGGCAACCTTGCCATAGGTGTCCTTCGCCAGGGCGATCACCGCCTCCGGCTCGACATCGCCCGCGACCACCAGCACCGCGTTGTTGGGCGTGTAATAGCGGTCGTAATACTCGATGGCGCTCTTGGCGCTCAGCGCCTTGATTTCGTCTTCCCAGCCGGTCACCGGGGTGCCGTAGGGGTGGTTGACGTAGAGCATGGCGTCCATGGTCTCACCGAGCCGCGCGCCGGGATCGTTGTCCACGCGCTGGGCGCGCTCTTCCAGCACAACCTGGCGTTCGGGCGCCACGACGTCTTCGGTCAGGACCAGGTTTTCCATCCGGTCGGCCTCGAAGGCCATCATCAACCCCAGATGCTCCTTGGCGACGCGCTGGAAGTAGGCGGTGTAGTCGGCCGACGTGAACGCGTTTTCCTGTCCGCCGATTTCCGCAACCTTGGCGGAGAACTCGTTGCCCGGATGCTTGGTGGTGCCCTTGAACATCAGGTGCTCGAGGAAATGGGCGATGCCGGAGCGGCCCGGCGGCTCGTCGGCAGCCCCGACCTTGTACCAGATCATGTGGGTCACGACCGGCGCGCGGCGGTCGGGGATCACCACGATCTCGAGGCCGTTGTCCAGCATCGCGGTCACGGCGTTCGCGCCGATCATCACCTGCTGGTCGGTGGCCGGAGTTTCGGCTCGGGAGGGCAATGTCGTGAGTGGCAGCGCAATCAGGCCGCCAAGTGCCAGGGCGGCAAGTTTCATCGGGAAATCGGACACGAAGGAGCTCCTTGCAGAATTCGCCGGACGTCGGGGCCATGGCCTAAACAAGGATATAGGCCCTTTGCGGGCGGAGTTTTATGAAAAATGCGTAATGTGGGGATTGTTGGTCCGCGCCCGACAAATGACGCGGCACTTCGCGGGCCTTTGCGACGTGGCTGCAATTGGCGGGAATACTGAAATGCAGGCTGCCCGCCTGGAATGTCAGGCTGGCAGCGTGCGAAATTCTTGAAAATCTTCGCAGGGCGGCGATACCGCTGATTATTTCGGCCCGCTGTCCTTGCGTTCGTCCATCCAATGCTTCTTCGGCCCTTCCTCTTCCTTGGGAAGAGCGAGCGGAGCGGTATCGGCGGGCGTGCTGTATTCGACCGGAGGTTCCACGAGATAGCGGCGCGTCGGCTTTCCGTCGGGGCCGAACAGCGATGCCGTTTCCGGCTTGATCAGTTTCTTGCTCCGCAACTCCGTCGGGGACAGCCGGTTGTTTGGGTTGTCCTTCATGCCCTGGATCGCGGCTTTTTGCTGTTCCTCGGTGCGCACCTGCCGCGCGCTCCTGCGGGTGCCGGACTGAAGTTCCTCGACGGTGAGGCGTTCGGTGCCCCGGTTGGCCTCGCGCAGTGCCTCGCTTCCCGTCGCCAGGCGCGAGCGCTGCAGCGCCAGCAGCTCGGCGTCCTTGTTGCGCGGCCAGTTGGCCGGCAGGTTCTCGGCGCCGGCGGTGCTGGCCTCCGGATCGGGCAGGGCCGCTGTCGACGGCGGGACCGCGAGCGGCGCGCGCGGCTTGTAGTCGATCGGCTGTGCTTCGGGATTGACCAAGCCGACCCCGGCCATCACGCGTTTGACGGCCGCCACGTCGGGGGCCTCAGAGCCGTTGCCGTAGAAGCCGTCCTGACCGCTGGACATGCAGCCGCTCAATGCGGCGGCGACGCCCGTGAGCAGGGCAAGGCGGGCGATGGTACGCGGTCGGAAACTCGGCACGGGTCTGAATCCTTGTCTGCATGCCTGGCGGCGGCGTTCGTGTCTGTGACGGCGCCATGACGTCATTCGTGCAACCGCACCGGGCGCCAAGGTGTTGCCCGGAAATTCCGGCTTGCCACCCATTCGCCCGACAGGACGCTTATTTTGC
>JBFHII010000025.1:0-13399 GCA_041596535.1 Breoghania sp.
GAAGGAGCCGATCTGGAAGCCGAAGATGGCCTGGCGCAGCAGCCCCGTGACATCGGTCGTGTTGACGCCCCAGGGTGCCAGCACCGAGCCGACCGCGACCACGATCAGAAGGATGCGCAGCACGCCCGACAACAGCACGCCGATCTGCTCGACCGAATTGCCGCTGATCGCCAGGCTGTCGGTCAGGCCCCGGCCCACCGGCGCATCGGCGCGGAAGGCCGTCGACGCCACGTCGTCGACAAAGATCAGCAGCAGATGCAGCATCCCCAGAACCGATCCGCTCCAGACGATCTGCTCGGAGACGAACCAGGAGAACTCGATATAGCCGAAGACGGGCGCGACGAGGGCCACCAGGGCGGCGAGCCAGTACAGCGGCATCAGCCAGCGCCACAGGAAATTGAGCCCCGAGGATCCCACGACGTCGTCGTCCTCGCGCGCCGGCTCGGCCGCCACGATCCGCAGCATGCCCATGGTCAGCAGCGCCACCGACATGGAGATGATGCCGGCGATCGCGTCGGACGTATCCACCGGCACGCTCAACACGTCCTCGATGCCGTCGATGAACAGCCCCAGCCCGAACACCGTGCCGCCGAGAAACACCAGCCGGATCAGCCGGTCGGCGCGCGCGTCCGACAGCGGGACCAGCCGCCACCCGGGCCTGTTCGGCGCGATCAGCGCCCAGCCCAGCCCCTGCGCGAAGGCGAAAATCACCAGCCCGAGAAAAATGGCCCTCAGCGCCTCGCCAACGCGGTCGGGCATCAGGTCGAACGCCTCGAGACCGTAATAGAGCACCATCATCGTCACGATGGGCAACACGACGGCAAGGATCGTGATGGCAAGAGCCGAGCCGGAACGCGCGACCGGCGCGGGATCGGTCACCTGTGCATCGCGCGCGGCGCGCGTCAGCAGCAGATCGCGCACCGGCCACACCAGCGCCACGGCGGCAATCAGCGCGCCGAACACGAACAGCACCGCCCAGACGCCGGCCTTGCCATAGATCAGGCTGAACCAGTCGTGCACCAGCAGCCGCAGGGCGTTCAGGCTTGCCGGGGTCTCCGAGACCACCCGCAACCACACCGCGGGATCGAGAATGCTTGCGGATGGCGTCAGAAGCCGCTGGGTCAGCTGGCTGCGGCGCACCTCGGAGATCCGCGAGACCATTTCGGTGGCACGCAGCTGGGCGACCTGCACCTGCTTCAGCGCCCCCGTCAGCGTGGCCTGAAGCGCACGCTGCGCGGCCAGCTGCTCGCGCACCTCCTCGGTTTCCGCCTCCGCTTCCGAATCCGCCGGCGCCAGCTCGGTCACCTTCCGCTCAACCGCCTTGATGCGGGGCTGCAGGTTGCGCGCGGCGTCTTCGGCGCCGGCCTTCACCTGCTCGGCACGGTCGCGCAGCGTATCGAGAATGTCCGGGCTGAGCCCCGACCGTTTCAACGCCGCGTCGATCTGCTCGAATGTCACCTCCCAGGTCTTCAGCAGTTCACGGGTCTGCTCGACACGCTCCTGGTCCTCCAGCGTGTCCGGGCCGCTCGGTCCACGCGCGGCATCGCGCAGCGTCGGCGGAATTGCGGCAGGTTCGGGTGTCGTCTGGGTGGGGTTTTCGCCGGCCGTTCCGGCGCCGGTTTCGTTGGGAACCTCGGCCGTGGGCTCGGCTGCGGCTTCCGCCGGTGTCTCGGCCGGCAGGGGCGACTGGGCCGGCGCCGCGGACGGCCAGCCGGTTGCGACTGCGATCGCGATCGCCACCAGAAGACCCGCAACGGCGGTGCCAGGAGTTCGAAGAAGGCGCTTCACGGTCGCAAACGTCCCTGGTAGGCATGCGTGACGCGGGTGCGCGTCCGGTGACATCGAGCAAATCCGGATCCGGTGAATGCCGGCTGCCATTTCGGACAGGCGGTCACGACGCACGGTCGGCTATCTGAATAGACCAGAAGGCGACCATGCGTAAACCGGACGCGGCATTCGATCCCGGGCGCTGACTGCGGCTCGGAACCGGAAGTGCCGACATAATATGGCGCGGAGGCGGCGCCCGATACAAAAACATTCCGCGGCGCGCCGGGCGGGAGAAGCAGCGGGCGTCATGAAAATGCCGCCCCCGGGACCCCGGAAGCGGCATGATCGCGGGCAGGCCGTTGATTGGCAGGCGGACGGCCGCGCCGTGTCAGCGCCCGGACGCCTCCAGCACATCCTCGAAGGAGCGCAATCCGGCCTCCGGCGCATTGACCAGAACCGCCATGTTGCCGGGCGCATGCTCGTTCTTCCACATCTTGGTGTGCGCCCTGGGGATCTGCTCCCAGGGGAACACCTCGCTCATGCACGGATCGATGCGGCGCTCGATCATCAGCTTGTTGGCGGCAGCGGCCTGCTTGAGATGGGCGAAATGCGAGCCCTGGATGCGCTTCTGGTGCATCCAGACGTAGCGCGCGTCGAAGGTGATGTTGAAACCGGTGGTGCCGGCGCAGAACGCCACCATGCCGCCGCGCTTGACCACGAAGGTCGACACCGGGAACGTCGCCTCGCCGGGATGCTCGAACACCATGTCCACGTTGACGCCCTTGCCGGTGATCTCCCAGATCGCCTTGCCGAACCGTCGCACCTCGTCGAACCACGTCTTGTACTCGGCGGAATTGACCTTGGGCAGCTGCCCCCAGCAGGTGAAGTCCTTGCGGTTGATGACGCCCTTGGCCCCCAGGCTCATGACGAAGTCGCGTTTGTCTTCCTCGGAGATCACGCCGATGGCGTTGGCCCCGGCCGCCGCGCAGAGCTGCACGGCAAAGACGCCCAGGCCGCCCGAGGCGCCCCACACCAGCACGTTGTCACCGGGCCTGATGATATGCGGACGGTGGCCCCACAGCATGCGGTAGGCGGTGGCAAGCGTCAGCGTGTAGCACGCGCTTTCCTCCCACGTCAGATGCTGCGGCCGGTGCATCAGCTGACGCGCCTGGACGCGGGCGAACTGCGCGAACGAGCCGTCGGGCGTCTCGTAGCCCCAGATGCGCTGCGAGGGCGAGAACATCGGATCGCCGCCGTTGCATTCCTCGTCGTCACCGTCGTCCTGGTTGCAGTGGATGACCACCTCGTCGCCGACTTTCCAGCGGCGCACCTTCGAGCCGACCGCCCAGACGATGCCCGAGGCGTCGGATCCGGCGATATGCAGCGGCTGCTTGTGCACGTCGAAGGGGCTGATCGGCACGCCGAGACCCGCCCAGATGCCGTTGTAGTTGACGCCGGCGGCCATCACCAGCACCAGAACCTCGTCATCGCCGATCTCCCAGGTCGGCACCACCTCGAGCTGCATGGCCTCTTCCGGCGGACCATGCCGTTCGCGACGGATTGTCCAGGCATGCATCTTCGCCGGCACATGACCCAATGGCGGAATCTCGCCGATGTCGTAGAGATCCTTGAGCTCGGCTTCGGGAACCGGACGCATTTCTTCGGATTCAACGGTAGCTGACATTTTCCTCTTCCCGCGCTTGACGGTCTCCCCCCGCGTCATCCGGTTGCGTTTCAACCCGTCCGCGCGGCATCGCGCCGCGGAACGTCCAGGATGCGCCGCTCAATAGTGCGATGCAATATACGCCGCGCGCAAGAGGCGGTTCGCTCTTTTGGCCGCAATCATCGCAAAGACTGTGGAGGCACCGGGTCACAATCTTGCGCATCGGTCGATGCCGGACGCCCGGGAAACGCAGTCAGATCAGCGCCAAAACGTTGAAAAATGTATTTGACACCGATCGATGGGGCGCATTTTCGAGCAGAAACGAAAAAACCCGGCACGACGGCCGGGTTGATGTTGCGCTGCAAACAAATCCCGCCGGAAAACCCGGCGGGATGTGTCGGTTCAGCCGGCGCGCACGCGCTGCAGGAAGGCGTCGACCTGACCGTTGAGAAGCTGCGCGTCGCTCATCAGCGCGCTGGCCGATGTCTTGACGCCGCCGCTCATCGCCCCGGTTTCCGCCGCCGCGTCGCGCACCATGACGATCGTCGAGCTGACCTGATCGGTCCCGCGCGCGGCTTCGGTGACGTTGCGGGCGATTTCCTGCACCGACATCCCCTGCTCCTCGGCCGCGGCCGCGATGGACGACGCCGTATCGCGCATCACCGACAGCCGGCCGTTGATGTTCTCCACCGCGCCGATCGATTCGGTCGCGGCGTCGCGCATCTGGGCAATCTGCTCTTCGATCTGCTCGGTGGCCGTGGCCGTCTGGTTGGCCAGCGCCTTCACCTCGGACGCAACGACGGCAAATCCCTTGCCCATCTCGCCGGCCCGCGCCGCCTCGATGGTGGCGTTGAGCGCCAGCAGGTTGGTCTGCGCCGCGATCGCCTGGATCAGCGCGATCACCTCGGAGATCCGCGAGACCACGTCCCGCAGGCGGCCGACCGATCCGTTGGTCCGCTCCGCTTCGGTCGCCGCTTCCACCACCAGCTTCGAGTTGCTTTCCAGCTGACTGTTGATTTCCGCAACCGACGCCGAGAGCTGCTCCGCCGCGGCCGCCACGCTGTGCACGTTGGCCGACGCCTGCTCGGAGGCACTGGAAACGTCGATCACCTGGCCCGACGTGGCATCCGCCAGGCCGGCCATCTGGTCGGCATTGCGGGTCAGTTCCTCCGCGGAACTGCCGACACGGCTGACGACGCTGCGGACCGTGCTTTCGAATTCCTCGGCCAGTGCATCGAGATCCGCCTTGCGCTGACGCGCGGCCGCCTCGTCGCGGGTCTTGGCCTCGGCTTCCATTTGCCGGTTTTCCGCCAGCTTGTCGCGGAACACGGTCAGGGTGCGTGCCAGGGCGCCGATCTCGTCCCCGCGCTCGGCGTAGTTGATCGCCGTGCTCAGGTCGCCATCGGCAATCGCCTGGGTCTGCTCGGCGATGCCGCGAATCGGCCGCGCCACGCTGCGATAGGAGAACAGGGCGGCGCCGAACGCGACAACCAGCATGAACACCCCGCTGCCCACGGCGATCGCGTTGACACTGCTCAGGCGGGCTTCCTGATTGACGTCGGCGGCCTGGACGCGCGCCGTCAGGGCCGCGCGGACCGCCTGCACGGCTTCGCCGATTTCCTGCGCGCGCTGCTGCGGCTCGCCGGTAACCTCCAGCGTGCGGGCCAGTTCAACCGTGTCCGGCCGCTCCATCAGTTCGATCTGCCGACGCGCCAGCGCGCTTTCCCAGTCGGCCGCGCTTTGTTCCGCCGCGTTGATGAGCGCCAGTTCAGGCCCCGCGGACTCGCGCAGGCTGGCCACAATCCCGCTTCGGGCCGCGACCGCCGCCTCGAAGGCGTCGACGGCGCGGGTGTCTCCCGTCAGCAGAAACACACGCACGGCGCCCTGGGCACGGGACACCTGCAACTCGAACGCATTGATTTCCTCGAGCTCGTGCATGAGGACGGTCTTGTGCTCGATGGAACTCTCGACCTCGGCAATTTCCCAGCTCGTCACGACGGCCGCGGCGGCGCTGGCAAGGAAGATGGCGGCGAAAATGAGGGTCAGTTTCGCCGTGACGGTCAACTTGCGAATCTTCATGATGGATCATGCCTTTCTGGGCAGGCGGCAGCGTCTTCGCGTCAGGCGCGGGTGCGGCGCTCGAGTTCGGTCAGGTTCATCTCGAAGGTGACGGCGCCGATCGGCTTTCCGCTCACCGCGTCGGGAACCGCAACATTCACCTGGACGCGCCATGTCTGGCTGTCTTCGTGCCATTCGGGCGCGTCGACGAACACCGCGTCGCCGCCCTTGAGGAAGGTCTTCTGCCACTTGTCCTCGTCGCCCTGCCAATAGTCGGAGGTGACGGAACTCTGGCCCACGTTGAGGCCCTTGTCGTCCATCAGGAAGATTTCGGAATACAGCCCCAGTGCCTGGGCCTGCTTGCGCAGCAGGAAGATCGACGCGGGATTGGACAGCGTGCGCGCGATCAGCGGCTGCTTTCCGGTCGCCTTGGTCTCGGCCCGCCAGTCCTTGTCGAGTTGATCGATCTTGCCGGAATCGAGCGATGCGTGACGCGCGTTCTGCGCCTTGACCGATATCTGGATCACGTCATCCATCACGATCTGGCGCAGCTCACCGATAATCGCGTCGGTCAGCAAGGTGCCCGTGTCCGGCGCCGGCGTTTCCGCCAGAGCGGCATGCGTCAGGGTGGCAACAACTGCGGCAGCCAGCCCGGCGCGCTTTAAATGTCTGCTCATGAATTTTGCAACCTACTCCGGATACTTCACCGACAGTGATATTTCATGGAACTTGCCCAATGATTAACCAAACAAAGCAGTACGTATTATACCGCAGTGCAAAATAAAACGGATATTTGAACACGAATTGTTGCATCTTCAAGTCCGGAATTACGCAAACCCCCACCCGCGAACACCATGCGTGACGGCACGCCATGGCCCAGGGCGGCCATTCACCGTTCTCCGTCGCTACGGCATCCCGGCTGTGCCCCGGCGCCTTGGCGGGGTTCCCCTGACGCTTTCCCCCGGACGGCACGGCATGCCCCTTCGGCATCCGTCTAGATGACAGCGCGTCCCAAACCTCGTAAAACGGGTTATGTCGCACTGCATCATTGGCGGGGAGGATGGCAATCATGCAAGGATCGGGACACGACAAGCCCTGGATTTTCCGGACCTATGCGGGCCACTCCACGGCCAGCGCGTCGAACGCGCTCTACCGCGCCAATCTGGCCCGCGGCCAGACCGGCCTGTCGGTGGCCTTCGATCTGCCGACACAGACGGGCTACGATCCCGATCATCCCCTGGCACGTGGTGAGGTCGGCAAGGTCGGCGTGCCGATCGCCCATCTGGGCGACATGCGGGCGCTGTTTCACGACATTCCGCTCGAACGCATGAACACCTCGATGACCATCAACGCCACGGCTCCGTGGCTGCTGGCGCTCTATGCCGCCGCGGCCGACGAGCAGGGCGCGGACCGGTCGCTTCTCGCCGGCACCACGCAGAATGATCTCATCAAGGAATATCTTTCGCGCGGCACCTATGTGTTCCCGCCGGCCCCCTCGATGCGGCTGACCACCGACGTCATCGCCTGGACGTATCGCGAGATGCCCCGGTGGAACCCGATGAACGTCTGCTCCTATCACCTGCAGGAAGCCGGTGCCACGCCGGTCCAGGAGCTGGCCTTCGCGCTCGCCAACGCCATCGCCGTGCTCGACGCGGCCAAGGCGGCCGGCGCCATCCCCGATGCCGATTTCCCCAAGGCCGTCGGACGCATGTCGTTCTTCGTCAACGCGGGCATGCGGTTCGTCACCGAGCTTTGCAAGATGCGCGCCTTCACCGAACTGTGGGACGAGATCTGCCGCACCCGCTACGGCGTCGAAGATGAGCGCTTCCGCCGCTTCCGCTATGGCGTGCAGGTCAACTCCCTGGGGCTCACAGAGCAGCAGCCGGAGAACAACGTCTACCGCATTCTCATCGAGATGCTGGCCGTGGTGCTGTCGAAGAACGCCCGCGCCCGCGCCGTGCAGCTTCCCGCCTGGAACGAGGCGCTGGGCCTGCCGCGTCCCTTCGACCAGCAGTGGTCGCTGCGCATGCAGCAGATCGTCGCCTTCGAGACGGATCTGCTGGAATACGGCGACCTGTTCGACGGCTCCCGGGAGGTCGAGGCGAAGGTGGAGGCGCTGAAGGCGGAAGCCCGCGAGGAGCTTGAGCACATCGAGGCGATGGGCGGCGCGGTGGCGGCCGTTGAATCCAGCTACATGAAACAGAAGCTGGTGGAATCCAACACGCGGCGGCTGGAGGCCATCGAGACCGGCGAACAGATCGTCGTCGGCGTCAACAAGTGGACCGACAGCGAGCCCTCGCCGCTGGGCCAGGGCGAGGACGGCGGCATTCTGACCATCGAGGGTCACGTCGAGGAGGAAGCCGTCGCCGCGCTCAAGGCATGGCGCGAGACCCGCGACGATGACGCCGTCGCCCGGGCACTGCAGCAACTGCGCGCCGCCGCCGCGGACGGCACCAACATCATGGATCCGTCGATTGCCTGCGCCAAGGCCGGGGTCACCACCGGTGAATGGGGCGCGACCCTGCGCGAGGTCTTCGGCGAGTACCGTGCGCCCACCGGTGTCGGCCGCGCCGCGCGCCAGGACACCGGCGATCTCGACAGCGTCCGCCGCTCCGTCGACGCGGTGTCGCAGAAACTCGGACGCCGCCTGAAGTTCCTGGTCGGCAAGCCGGGGCTCGACGGGCACTCCAACGGCGCCGAACAGATCGCCGTCCGGGCCCGCGATTGCGGCATGGAAGTGGTCTACGAGGGCATCCGCCTGACGCCCGCGCAGATCGTCAACGCGGCACTGGAGGAAGGCGTGCATGCCGTCGGCCTGTCGATCCTGTCCGGCTCGCATCTGGCGCTGGTGCGCGACGTGATGAGCCGCATGCAGGCGGCGGGACTGGAGGACGTGCCGGTGGTCATCGGCGGCATCATTCCGCCCGAGGATGCGAAGACGCTGCAGGCGGCCGGGGTCGCCGCCGTCTATACGCCGAAGGATTTCCAGCTCACCGACATCATGGCCGACGTCGTGCGCATCGTCGACGCGCAGACAAGCCGGGCGGCTTAGGGGAAAGGGCCGCCCGCGTCAGCGAGCTCCAGCTTCAGCGAGCCCCCACTTCACCGGGCCTGCGCGTGATACTCCGGGTTCGGCCGCATGTCGGTGGCCGAGGCCACCCGGTTGGACATGTTGAAGAAGGCCGCGACGCTCGCGATGTCCCAGATGTCGCGGTCGCTGAACCCGGCATCGCGCAGGGCCTGGCGGTCCGCCGCGACGATCTCGTGCGGCGCTTCGGTCAGCTTGACGGCGAAATCCAGCATCGCCCTCTGGCGCGGCTCGAGATCCGCCACCCGGTAGTTCATCACCATCAGTTCGCCCAGCTCCGGATCGCCCGAATACTGGCGCACCGCGGCGCCGTGCGCGGTCAGGCAGTAGTAACAGCGGTTGACCGACGAGACCGCAACCGCGATCATTTCCCGGTCCAGTTTCGACAAGCCTGAATCGCCGAGCATCAGATCGTTGTACATGTCGGTGAAGGCGCGCAGTTTCACCTCGTCGAAGGCGTAGGCCTTCAACACGTTCGGAATCAGACCGAGCTTTTCCTCGCATTTTTCGAAATAGGCCGCGGTTTCCGCACTGAGCGGTCCGCCATCCCCGAGCTCCAGGGCGATTACCGCCGCATCCTTTTTCATTCCTGCCCTCCCCCAACACCTATCGGCACTTGTCTTGAACAGGAACGATATACCATTGTCACCAAATCACGGAATGCGTCGTGCGGTGTCTCGTCATCGAACACGGCGTGAGGAAATGCCAAAATTGCCGACTTCGACCGGGCCTGTGCCCGGATGTATGCGCAGGGGTCCGGGCCGGTCTTGACCGGTCCGAGGATACGATCACACTGCGGCAATAAAACCGGAGGCGACGCGACCATCGCCGGAAACAAGGACTGCAAGGCATGCCCATCGTCAAGGAAGCCAAGAAACAGCGCCTGATCGACTCCTTGCATGAGCTGATTGCCAAGAGCGAGGACGCCGACGCGCTGTCCAGCTTCGTCGAGAGCTTCTACCGCGACACGGTGGCCGAGGACATCGTGGTCTACTCGGCGGGCGAGCTTGCCGCTTTCGCCCGCGAGGCCTGGGCCGATTTCGCAAAGCACGCCTCCGACACCCACCGCATCAGCGTCACCAACCCCAGCTTCCGTGTTGACGGCAACCGCCACAAGGCCGTGACGGTGGTCGAGATCGTCAACGACAACATGCCGTTCCTGGTGGATTCGGTGATGGGCGAGCTGCAGGACTCCGGCTACGAGATCCTGCTGGTGCTGCATCCGATCCTCTATGCGGAGCGCTCCGCCAACGGCAAGCTGACCGCCTGCCACACGCGCCCGGTCGACGGCGACCAGACCGGCATCGTCCGCGAGAGCATCATCCACATCCATGTCGCCCGCATCGAGGATGCCGGCGAGCGCGAGGCCCTCGTCGAACGGCTGGACAGCCTGCTGCACGACATCCGCCAGACCGTGCGCGACTGGCAGGCGATGCGCGAGCGGCTGCAGACCGCGATCACCGGCTATCGGACCGAGACGCTGCCCATTCCCGCCGATGATCTCAACGTGGCCATCGAGTTCCTCGAATGGATCAACGACGACAACTTCACCTTCCTGGGCATGCGCGAATACCATTTCGAGGACGGCGAACTGATCGCCGAGAAGGAATCCGGGCTCGGGCTGTTGTCCAACCCCGACCTGCACGTGCTGCGCCGGGGCCGGGAATTCGTGGCCATGACGCCGGAGATCCGCGAATTCATGATGCGGCCAGATCCGCTGATCGTGTCCAAGGCCAACGTCAAGAGCCGCATCCACCGCCGGGTGCACATGGACTACATCGGCGTGAAACTGTTCGACGAGAACAGCAAGGTCGCCGGCGAGCTGCGCATCGTCGGCCTGTTCGCCTCCACCACCTACACGCGCTCCACGCGCATGGTCCCCTACATCCGCCGCAAGGTCGACGGGGTCATCCAGCGGTCCGGGTTCGATCCCAAGGGCCACTCCGGGCGTGCGCTGGCCATGGTGCTGGAAAGCTATCCGCGCGACGAACTGTTCCAGATCGACGAGGACGAGCTTTACGAGAACGCGCGCGCCATTCTCAATCTCGAGGAGCGGCCCCGGGTGCGGGTGCTGGCACGGCGCGACAAGTTCGACCGATTCGTCTCGATCCTGGTCTTCGTGCCGCGCGACCGCTACGCCACCCACGTGCGCATCGCGATCGGCCGGGCGCTCGCCCGCACCTTCGACGGCCGCGTCTCCGCCTGGTACGTGACCTACCCGGAAGGGCCGCTTGTGCGGGTGCATTTCATCATCGGCCGCGATCAGGGGGAAACCCCGAACCCGCCGCAGGAAGACCTCGAGGCCAACGTCGCCGAGATCATCCGCACCTGGGCCGATTCGCTGACCGCGACGCTGGCCGCCGCCTTCGACGCTGACGAGGCGGGGCGCCTGGGCGCCCGCTACGCGACTGCCTTCGAGGCGGGCTACAAGGAGCTGTTCTCAAGCGAAACGGCGCTGGAAGACATCGTCACGGTCGAGAAGCTCGGCCCCGAGCGCGACACGGCGATCAATTTCTACCGCCGCCCCACAGACGGCAACCACCGGCTTTCGCTGAAGGTCTACCACTTCGAGACGCCGATCCCCTTGTCCGCCCGCGTGCCGATGCTCGAAAACATGGGCTTCAGCGTCATCAACGAGCGCACCTTCGCGATTACCCCGCGCGACGGCGCGCTGGCCTATCTGCACGAGATCTCGCTGAAAACCGCAACCGGCGACGCGCTGGACATGGCCGGCGGCCTGATGGAGCGGCTGGAAGCGCTGTTCATGCGCGTCTGGTACGGCCAGGCCGAAAGCGACGGCTACAATGCCCTGGTGGTCTCCACCGAGCTCGGCTGGCGCGACATCGCCATGCTGCGCGCCCTGTCGCGCTACCTGCGCCAGACGGGCATCCTCTATTCCGAAGACTACATGTGGGGCACGCTGGGCCGCTTTCCCGCCACCACGGCCAAGCTGGTCGATCTGTTCAACACCCGCTTCGATCCGGACGCCGATCCCAAGGCGGCCATGGCCGAGGCGGCGCGGATCGAGCAATCGATCCTGGTCGATCTGGAGGAGGTCAGCAGCCTCGACGACGACCGCATCATCCGCCGCTTCCACAACATCATCATGGCGATGCTGCGCACCAATTTCTTCCAGCCCGATGCCCACGGCGAGCTGAAGGAGACCTTCGCTTTCAAGTTCGATCCGCAGCGCATCGACGACCTGCCGCAGCCGCGTCCGTTCCGCGAGATTTTCGTCTACAGCCCGCGGGTCGAGGGCGTGCACCTGCGCTTCGGCAAGGTGGCGCGCGGCGGATTGCGCTGGTCGGACCGGCCGCAGGATTTCCGCACCGAGGTGCTGGGCCTCGTCAAGGCGCAGCAGGTCAAGAACGCGGTCATCGTGCCGGTCGGCGCCAAGGGCGGATTCGTGCCCAAGCAGCTGCCGGCCGAGGGTGGCCGCGAGGCGGTCTTCGCCGAAGGCACCGCCACCTACAAGATCTTCATCAACTCGCTGCTCGACGTCACCGACAACCTCGATGGCGACACCATCATCCCGCCGCGCGAGGTGCGCCGGCTCGATGACGACGATCCCTATCTGGTGGTCGCCGCCGACAAGGGCACGGCCACCTTCTCCGACACCGCCAACGCGATCTCCGAAGGCCGCGATTTCTGGCTCGGCGACGCCTTTGCATCGGGCGGATCGGCCGGCTACGACCACAAGAAGATGGCGATCACGGCCCGCGGCGGCTGGGAGGCGGTCAAGCGCCACTTCCGCGAGATGGACATCGACATCCAGAGCGAACCCTTCACCGTGGTCGGCGTGGGCGACATGTCCGGCGACGTCTTCGGCAACGGCATGCTGCTGTCGCAGCAGATCCGTCTGCTCGCCGCCTTCGACCACCGCGACATCTTCATCGATCCCGATCCCGATCCGGCCACCAGCTGGCAGGAACGCAAGCGGCTGTTCGACATGGGCCGGTCGTCCTGGGACGATTACGATCGCGCCTGCATCTCCAAGGGCGGCGGGGTCTTCCCGCGCAGCGCCAAGTCCATCGACCTCTCGCCGGAAATCCAAGAACTGCTCGGGCTGAAGAAGGCCAAGGCGGCGCCGCAGGAGATCATGACGGCGATCCTTGAGGCCAAGGCAGACCTGCTCTGGTTCGGCGGCATCGGCACTTACATCCGCGCCAGCAGCGAAAGCGACGCGGACGCCGGCGACCGCGCCAACGATGCCATCCGCATCGCCGCGCCGCAGCTGCGCTGCAAGGTCATCGGCGAGGGCGCCAATCTGGGCATTACCCAGGCGGCGCGGATCGAATACAGCCGCAATGGCGGGCGCGCGAATGCCGACTTCGTCGACAATTCCGCCGGCGTCGACAGTTCCGACCATGAGGTCAATATCAAGATCCTGGTGCGGCCAATGGTGCGCAGTGGCGCCATGACCCTCGCCGACCGCGATGTCTTGCTGGAGTCGATGACCGACGATGTCGCCCATCACGTCCTGCAGCACAATTACGATCAGACGCTCGCGCTTTCCATGGCCGAGCATACGGCGGTTGCCGATCTGGACGCCCATGAGCGCTTCATGGCCCGGCTGGAAAGTGCCGGCCAGCTCAATCGCGAGGTTGAGGGCCTGCCGAATCTCGAAGGGATGCGCAGCCTGAAGGAGCGCGGTCTCGGCCTCACACGTCCGGAACTGGCCGTGCTGATTTCCTATGCCAAGATCACCCTGTTCGATCAGCTCGTGGCGTCGGACGTGCCTGACGATCCTCATTTCCACTCCATGCTGGTGAATTATTTCCCGAACGGGCTTCACAGCTATACGGAGGCCATGGAGGGTCACC
>JBFHII010000026.1:0-13371 GCA_041596535.1 Breoghania sp.
GCAAGCCCTTGTTCGCCGGCGACAAGTACGCCGACCTCAGCCAGGAGGCGCTGTACTATATCGGCGGCATCCTGAAGCACGCCAAGGCGCTGAACGCCTTCACCAACCCGTCGACCAACTCCTACAAGCGTCTGGTCCCGGGTTATGAGGCACCGGTGCTGCTGGCCTACTCGGCCCGCAACCGCTCCGCCTCCTGCCGCATCCCTTACAGCCCGTCGCCGAACGGCAAGCGCGTGGAAGTCCGGTTCCCGGATCCCTCCGCCAACCCGTACCTGTGCTTCTCGGCCCTGGTGATGGCCGGTCTCGACGGCATCAAGAACAAGATCCATCCGGGCGACGCCATGGACAAGGATCTGTACGACCTGCCGCCGGAAGAGCTGAAGGAAATCCCGACCGTCTGCGGATCGCTGCGCGAAGCAGTGGAAAGCCTGGACGCCGACCGCGAGTTCCTGAAGGCCGGTGGCGTCATGGACGACGACCAGATCGACGCCTACATCGAACTGAAGATGGACGAAGTGCTGCGCTACGAAATGACGCCGCACCCGGTCGAGTTCGACATGTACTACTCGGTCTAAGCGACCAGCATTCGAAAGGTCTCTTCGGATTTGGAACGGGGCGCCTCACGGCGCCCCGTTTTGCGTTCCGCCCCCTGGACCCGTGACGCCGGACCGCTTGGTCTGCGCCGCCCGCGAACACCCCTCCTCATTTCATGCAATATTGACAAGCGGCAAGTCGAGGCGCAGACTTCGGGCCTAATCAACTGCTGGAGGTCTAAAAAAATGAAGCCGCCGAAGCAGCCTACGTCGTGATTGAAATAGACATTCTGTTTCTGACACGACACAAACCCGACAATTTGAACGTTAACACCGGCCGAAAGCGCAACTGCTTTCGATTATAGGTCTGGATACTTACGCTCAAGTCACAGCGAAGGCCCGCGGCCGAGGAGAGGATCCGGTCCGCGGCGAGTTCGGCGGATACACCACCGCACTCATTTCCGCCGTCCGAGATGAACTTCATCAGGCGCGGCACGCTGGAGGGACGAGAACGCAACAAACAGGCCTATGCCCGACTTCCGAAGCGACCTCGACCGGAAACCTGACCACGGTACAGGATCCCAGACAGAGCCGATGCGCACTGATTATGGTAACAGCGAAACCAATCCCCGAGGGGATCTGCTGGCCATAACGCAAGCCACGGACACCGCAAAAGCGACACGGATCCGATAAGACAAACCCCGCGCCGGACCATGGCGCGGGGTTTATGCATGTGCGGCTACGCTTGTGGGCCCCAATCCGTGCAGGGCCCCCGCCTGTGCCAGCCCCCAGCCTGTGCCAGCATGGTCCGAGCCGTAGGCCCAGAAGCGCGCCCCGTCCCTACGGCAGGGCAATGCGTCCACCGCTCATCGGCTGCGCCACACCGGTGGTGCCGGGAAACGTGATGGGGCGCCCGTCAAGCGCCCGCACCGCCATGTAGGCGAAGGCCTGTGCCTCGATGAAGTCCCCCGACCAGCCGATCTCGGCGGCGGGAGTCACCGCAACGCCGGTACGCGCGGCAATCATCTCCAGCAGCACGGGGTTGTGGGCGCCGCCGCCCACCGCGATCAGGCGTACCGGCGGCTGCGGCAGATGCCGGAACCCGGCCGCCACCGTGGCCGCGGTGAATGCCGTCAGGGTCGCCGCCCCGTCCTCGGTCGACAAGGCATCCACGCCGGGCACCGTGAAGGCGTCGCGATCGAGCGATTTTGGCGCGGGCCGGTCGAAATACGGGTTGCGGAGCCAGCGCGCGAGCAAGGCATCGTTCACCGCGCCCTTGAGCGCCAGTGCGCCGCCGGTGTCCATCGCCGCTCCCGTACGCGCCTGAACGAAATCATCGATCAACGCGTTCGCCGGACCCGTATCGAAGGCGATCAGGTCATTGTCGCCCTCGCCGATCCAGGTACTGTTGGCGACCCCGCCGAGATTGAGAATGCCCAGCGGCCGCGGCAGTCCGGCGGCCAGCGCCTTGTGGAACACCGGCGCAAGCGGAGCCCCTTCCCCGCCGGCAACGACATCGTCGGCCCGCAGGTCATAAACCACGCGGATGCCGGTCTCGCGGGCCAGCCGGCCGCCATCCCCCAGTTGCACCGTCAACCGGCGTTCAGGGGCGTGAAACACTGTCTGGCCATGAAAGCCGATCACATCGACATCGCTGGCGCTCATGCCGTGCTCGGATAGAAAGCCGCGAACCAGGGCTGCGTGAGCATCGCTGACGACCCGTTCGGCGTTACGCAGCGCCTCGGGCCGCTCGGCACGGTCCGTGATGTCGCGCGCCGCGCTCAGCGCCTGGCGAAGCACAAGGCGCTCCGCTTCGCTGTAGGGGCGATAGGACGTCTTGCCGAAAGCAGCGACACGCTCGCCGTCGGTTTCGATCATCGCCAGATCGATTCCATCCATAGATGTGCCGCTCATCAGCCCAAGCGCGCGCGTCGCCATGTTGATTTCCCCGAACTCGCATTTTCCCGTGAAATTGCGCCCAAGCTCCGCTAAAACCGCAGCGCGCGACCGGACACCGGCACTCTCCGGCGAAAACAGAAGGTATCTAGGCGTATGACCGCGTTCAAATCGGACTTCCTGCAAATCTTATCAGAGCGGGGATTCATCCACCAGTGTTCGGACCCCGAGGGTCTCGACGCGCTGTTTCAGTCCGGGACCGTATCCGCCTATATCGGCTTCGACTGCACGGCGCCAAGCCTGCATGTCGGCTCGCTGGTTCAGATCATGATGCTGCACTGGATGCAGCAATGCGGCCATCGGCCCATCGTGCTGATGGGCGGCGGCACGACGCGCGTCGGCGACCCGACAGGCAAGGACACCTCGCGCCAGTTTCTGACGGCCGAGCAGATCGAGACCAACAAGGCGGGCATCCGCAAGGTCTTCTCGAAGTTCCTGGCGTTCGAAGGCGGCGACGACGCCGCGGTGATGGTCGACAACGCCGATTGGCTGCTCGGCCTGCAGTACGTCAACTTCCTGCGCGACGTCGGCCGGCATATCTCCGTCAACCAGATGATCCAGCGCGATTCGGTGAAGCTGCGCCTGCAGCGCGAGCAGCACCTGTCGTTCCTGGAATTCAACTACATGGTGCTGCAGGCCTACGACTACGTGGAGCTGAACCGGCGCTACGGCTGCGCGTTGCAGATGGGCGGGTCAGACCAGTGGGGCAACATCATCTCCGGCATCGACCTGGGCCGGAAGATCGAGGACGTCAGCCTCTACGCGCTGACCACCCCGCTGCTGACCACAGCCTCGGGTGCCAAGATGGGCAAGACGGCCGACGGCGCGGTGTGGATCAATGCCGAGCAGCTGTCGCCCTACGATTACTGGCAATTCTGGCGCAACACTGAGGACGCCGACGTCGGCAAGTTCCTCAAGCTGTTCACGACGTTGCCGCTCGACGAGGTCACGCGGCTCGCGGCGCTCGAAGGCGCCGAACTGAACCACGCCAAGACGGTTCTGGCTACCGAGGCCACCCGCATGGCGCATGGGCAGGAAGCGGCCGAACAGGCGGCGGAAACCGCACGCCAAACCTTCGTGGAAGGCGGCACCGCGGCGACCCTTCCCAGCGTCGACATTGCGCGCGCCGAACTGGAGGAAGGACTCGGCGTGCTCACCGCCTATGTGACCGCGGGGCTGTGCGGCTCCAACGGCGACGTCCGCCGCAATATCAAGGGCGGCGCCGTGCGCATCAACGACGAGCCAGAAAGCGACGACAGGCGCGTGCTGACGCCGGCGGATCTCAATGCCGACGGTGTCATCAAGCTGTCGCTGGGCAAGAAGAAGCATGTGCTGCTGCGCGCAAGCTGACGCACCCCGGATCATGGCGCGCGCCGCAACGCTCGCCTGAGTGCGGGATACCGCATCGCTACAACGGTTCGAAATGAGGAAAGCGCGCCAACCCTGGCGCGCTTTCCTTGTTTCCGCCCTAACGGAACTCGAAAATCTTGCGGAAGATACCCGGTGCGATCGCCGACATGGGGTTCACCGACAACACGGGATCATCCAGCGTGCCCGAGACGCGGAACGTCACGCCGAGCAGGCCTCCGGTGCGTCCGCCGACGAGCTGGCCAAGCAGCGGAATCTGCCCCAGCATGTTGTTCACCGCATAGGCCGGCACGAAGGTACCTGTCAGATTGATCTGCTCGGGTTGCAGGTCGATGGTGCCCTCGACCGTTCCGCCGAGCACGGCCCCCTTCAGCGTCGCCTCGCTCACACGCACCCGGTTGCCCGTTTTCGTGAACTCGACATTGAGTTTCTGAAACGAGGTCCCGCCCGGGCGCAGGACATTCTGGTTGCCGGCAGAATCTTGACGCACCCGCGGTTTTGTCAGCGCCGGATTCGACACGATGATCCGGTTCAGCCCGGAATCCTCGGTGATCGACAAATCGCTCACCACGAGCCGACCTGTCGTCGTCTTCGCGCCAATCGTCGCGCTCAGCGTCCCGGTGCCTCCCTTCATCCGGTCGTAAAGCGCCAGGAAACGGAACACTTCCCCCGCATCGGCCATCTGCATGGTCAGCGCGCGGTTCTTGCCTTGAGGCTTGATCTCGACACGCACGCTGGCCCGTCCGTTCGAAAGCCCGGAAATCTCTGCGTCGGTCACCGACCCGCCGACAGCGGTCACATCCGCCACGAAACTCGTGACATCGACGCTGTTGAAGCCGGTCAGCCTGGCGATCCTTGCGCTGATACTCAGGTCCTTGCCCGTCGAATCCCCGGTGCCTCCGCGCTTGAGCGATGCCAGTAGCCCGCGGCCGTCGAACCGCTCCGCCTCCATGTTGATGTCGTAGCCGCCGCCTCGCGTACGGCTGATGCGGAGCGCGGCCTTGTCGCGGTCGCGCAGCGCGAACTGGCTGAAACGGGCTTCCTGCAGATCGCCGTTCTCACCGATGCGCAAATCGCCCTCGATGCGCACTCCCTCCGACGTCAGCACGAAATCGTCGACCTCGTGGCCGCCATTCGACTCCGACAGCACGAAGCGCAGTTCCGCCGGAACGCCTGCGGCCTTGCGCCAGCCGACCGGCGTGATCTTCAGTTCCGCCTGGCTGAGGTCCGCTTCCATATCCCGCCGCCCGTCTTCGCGCGACCGGACCGACCTCCGGATCTTGCCGGACACCAGATCGCCGAGGTCGATACCGCGCTGTGCCAGCTCGTCGGTGTCCACGTCGAGGACCACGCCGTGGCCGCTGCCGATTTCCGAGCCGTCAAGCGGCTGGATCAGATCGATGTCGGCGGTCAGGCCATTCAGGTTCCCGCGTCCGCGAATGGTCGCCATCGACTTGTTGCCGGAGACCTCCAGGTTGGCCTTGGTGATCATCTGACCGGAGATGGGCACCTTGCTGGAAAAGTCCGACAGCTTGGCCTCGAAAGACCAGGCAGCCAGGTCGCGATCGAAATCCTTTTCCAACGGGAACGACACCGATGCGGACAGCGTGCTGTTTCCCGACAGATCGTCCGGCTTGACGTCGATCCTGTCGCCAATGCTGATCGGCTCCAGTCCCGCCAGACGCATCACGTCGCTGGTGGCACCTTTGAGCGCCAGCTCGAGCTGGCCAGTCTTGTGCTCGACCCTCAGGTCCGGGATCGTGAAGACGCCATCGGCAACCTCGAGCACGCCTCCACCGGGTACCGTGCCGCGGGTCTCGCCGGTTTCAACCACAAGCTTGCCGTCACGGATCGTCCCGATACCATCCAGACCCTTGAGCGATGGCAAGGCCCCGATATTCTTCAACGTCACATCTTCGAAGCCGAAATCGACCTGAACGCCTTCCTTGGTCCAGCCGACAGTTGCCGGGTCGCCGTCGAAGCCAAGCTTGTCCAGTGCCACGATCAGTCGGCCGCCGGTCACCCGCCCGTCGTCGATATGATCAATAATCCAATCGCGCGTTTTCGGCACGACAAGGGCCGGCCAGATCCGCTTGAGCGTCGCGACCGGCATCGCGCCGAAGGATACCGCAAGCGCCATCAGCGGGCCTCCGGAGGCAAGGTCGATGCTGCCTGCGCCGGTCAGCGACGCCGTGCCGGCGCGCACGCTGAAGGTATCCACTTCGAGCAGCGCGTTGTTGGCGTCGAAGCTCCCGAAGGCCAGAACGTTTTCGAGAACCAGCGGCGCACCCGCCACATCCCGCGGTCGCAGGCGGGCTTTTGGTGCTTCCACCGCGAACCCCCATTTGGCCGATCCGGGTTCCTGAGGCGGGGTGATCTCGCCGCGCAACGCGATCCTGGTCTCACCGGACACCGCGTAGGATGGCTCCAGGACCACGTGTCGCGCGTCCGCGTTCCATGACAGGTGCAGCAATACTTCATCAACGAGAACAGAGGCATCGTCGTCAAAGCTGAGGTAGCCACCGCCCACACCGACGCGCAAGTCGCCGCGCGCGAACGATCCGTCCGGTCCCAGCCGCAAGGTCAGCTGGGGATACAATGGCAGTCCCAGGCCACGACCGCTCTTGATCGGCGTGCCCTGAGGCAGAAATTCCGTGACCGTAACATCCGCCGCCGACAGTTGCAGCCAGCGGCTCCCATCCGGCTCGTCCTCGCCATGCGCAAACCGCACCGCCCATCGGCCGTCACGCCCTGCGACCGACGCATTGACGGACAACTCATCGCTTTGGGGGGCAACCCGGGCGGTGAGATCGATCGCCTCGAATGTCCGTGGCTGCGGTCCATTGAGCAGCAGCGTCGCGCCCCGGACGGCGATTTCCTCGAGCCCGAGGCGCTTGAGCCCCTGGACGACTGCCGAAATGCCGGCGTCCGCGCGCTCGGCAAACTCCGCACCCGACAACAGCGGCGGCTTGGCGCCGGTGCTGGTCACGGCAACATAGGGACGATCGATCAGGACCGTGTCGAGATCCAGGTTGCCGGTGTACAGAAACGAGGCTGCCGGTTTGGTCAGGATCTTCGGGACGTCGACGATCAGCCCCTTCGATGCATCATCGAGCCTCAGGTCGAGCACGGAGACGTCCGGGACAACTCCTTGCGTGAAATCGAGACGCACCGCGCCCATCGCCACGCGCCATCCGTCCCCCAACTGCTCGGCCAGTCGCGCGGAGACCATTCGGCCCAACCAGGCACTGTCATAGGGCGCGCTGTAGAGGCGAACTCCAACCAGCGTGAGCAACAGCACAATAGCGAGCGCCGCCAGGCTCCGCAGGGACGGAATCCTGGGCCTTCCGAAGGCCGGCAGCCGGAAAATCCGACGCAACCTCGGCCGTTTTGCTGGCAGGCTTGGCCGCTTCACGGGCGGGCGTCTCCTTTATCCAAAGCTTCCCGGCACCAGGTGCGCCGGACCGGCCCCGACGGGCCTTGGACGCGTCTCATGCGAGCCGCTTGCGGCGACGAGACGTTCCAAGCCTTTCCGCCAGCGCGGGTGGGGAAACCGGCTCCCCGAAAACGACTCAATCGCGCAAACGCCCAGAATCCATGCCTTCACTATTGGCATGACCCGGGCCACGATGCACCTGCAATCGCATGCCCTGTTCCGGAATTGCCACGTCACAGTCCACGGTCTCCCCGGGCAGGCAATGCCGCCCGCCGGGAACCATGCGCGCGACGCATCGCGCGGCGCTTGGCCGGATCGGCCCGGCGTGACATTCTCGTCAACCGACAGTCGAGGGTGAGGCGATTCTGACGGAATGCAACGCCTTTCCGGTCTTGCAGATACCAGTCCGCATCCTCCCCGGAAGACACTGTCCACAGACACGCCGGCCGGTATCGCACGACATGCATCGCTCATCACGATGGCCGGGAAAATCGATCAAAGGAAGGCAGAGCAATGGATCTCGTCGAAGGCATGGTGGCGCCGGAATTCTCGCTTCCCACCGACAGCGGGGAAACGCTGTCTCTGGCAGAACTACGCGGCACGGCCGTGGTCCTGTTCTTCTATCCCAAGGACAACACCCCCGGCTGCACCAAGGAAGCCATTGCATTCAGCCACTTGAAAGACGACTTTGCCAAGGTCGACGTGACCCTCGTCGGGCTCTCTCCCGACAGCGTCAAGAAACATCAGAACTTCAAGGCCAAGCAGAATCTCACGGTGACACTCGCTGCCGACGAAGAGAAGGCCGCGGCGCAGGCCTACGGCGTGTGGATCGAAAAATCCCTCTACGGCCGCAAGTACATGGGTGTGGACCGTTCGACATTCCTGATCGGAAAGGATGGAGAAATCGCGAGGATCTGGCGCAAGGTCAAGGTTCCGGGCCACGCCGAAGCCGTGCTGGAGGCCGCCCGGGCGCTGTAGCTGCACGGCCATCGCCCACGACGGGCACCGACCTTAGAAAATGTTAACCTTACCAAGGTCTAATTCGATCAATCGGGCTGCGCCCCTCGCGCCTGGCACGACGCGTTCGACAGACTGGCCATCGGTAAGATGCATTACAACGAGACCGCACCAGAAACACATTTCGGCAAACGCACGGAACCGCATCGCGTCTTCATCACGCGCGGTGAACACGTGCGCTGTTTCACCATACGCCCCTGGCTGATGGGCATTGCCCTGAGTCTGGCGACCGTGGTCGCCGTCGGTTATCTCGCCGCAACCGGGTACCTGATCTACCGCGACCAGTTGATTGAGACGGCGACGACCATCAGTGACGACGTGCGGACCGCCTACGAGGACCGCATTGCCCAGTTGCGCGTCCAGAACGACCGGATCACAAGCCGGCAGGTTCTCGACCAGAAGGCCTACCAGGAAAAGATCAGGCTGTTGCTCGCACGGCAACAGCATCTGGATGAGCGCCAGGACCGCGTGACGGCAATTATCGACCGGGCGGCCAAATCCGGCCTTGCCCTGGCCTATGCGCCGCAGCCGGCTGCAAAACCGTCCCTTGCCACGCCGCACAAGACCACCGCAGCTTTCATCGATTCCTCACAGACCACGCCATCGATCGCCACCGGCGAAGGCCTCGGAGGCGAAACAATGCTGCTGCATGACAACGGCACAGGGCCTCTCGGGCTGCGCGGCAGTGTCTCCAGCCACCTGCCACCCGCCCCGGTGCCCGAACACCTTTCACGGAAGACCGGCGACACTGCCGCCGATCTGGCCATCATGGACAGGGTATCCTCGACCCTGGGAACGATGGATCGGCAAACGGCCGCGGTTCTCGACGCCATCGCGGTTTCGGCCGAACGTCGGATCGGCAAGATCGAGGACATTACCGCCCCGCTTGGCATCGACCTAGGCGATGACGATGCCGAGGCCTCCGGCGGACCGTTCGTTCCGATCAGCGCCAACACGTTCGATGCCCGCGTGGAACGCGCCGATCGGGCGATCGAAAGGCTCGGAGCATTGCGTCGTAGCATCGATACGCTGCCGCTCACGAAACCGGTGCCCCGCGCGCCGATGAGCAGTCGCTTCGGTCGCCGGGTCGACCCGTTCCTCGGCCGTCCGGCCATGCACACCGGCATTGACTTCAAGGCCCAGTATGGCTCTGCCGTCCGCGCCGCCGCGTCGGGCACGGTAATCTCGGCCGGCCGCAACGGCGGCTACGGGCTGATGGTGGAAATCGACCACGGCAATGGTCTGACAACCCGTTACGCCCACCTCAGCCGCATTCGCGTCGCCAAGGGTACGGAGATCCAAGCCGGGAAGATCATCGGCAACGTGGGCACCTCCGGCCGCAGCACGGGACCGCACCTGCACTACGAGACCCGCATGAACGGCGCACCGCGCAATCCGGCCACGTTTCTGGAAGCCGGCGAACGCTTGAGTGCATCGCTGCAGTAATCCGCGCGCAACGCCGATCCCCCATCACGCTCCCAAAAGACAATGCCCGCCCGGCTCCCCGGGCGGGCATTGTTTCAGTCCATGGCGGCAGGCGATCAGTCGATATCGGCGACTTCGGTTTCCGGATCGCCCTGCACGCGCTGTGCAAGAGCCGCTTCCATGAAGTCGCCCAGGTCGCCATCGAGCACGTCCTGCGGTGCGGTCTTCTCGACACCGGTCCGTAGATCCTTGACCAGCTGGTAAGGCTGCAGGACGTAGGAGCGGATCTGGTGCCCCCAGCCGATGTCGGTTTTCGACGCGGCTTCCGCGTTGGCCTTGTCCTCTCGGATCTGCAGCTCGCGCTCGTACAGCCGGGCCTTCAACATGGCCCACGCCGTCGCGCGGTTCTTGTGCTGCGAGCGTTCGTTCTGACACTGCACGACGATGTTGGTCGGAATATGCGTGATACGCACCGCCGAATCCGTCGTATTCACGTGCTGACCGCCCGCGCCGGACGCCCGGTAGGTGTCGATCCGGCACTCGCTTTCGGCAACCTCGATATCGATCGTATCGTCGATCACCGGATAGACCCAGACGCTGGCGAAGCTGGTATGACGGCGCGCCTGGCTGTCATAGGGCGAAATCCGGACCAGGCGATGCACGCCCGATTCCGTTTTCACCCAGCCATAGGCGTTCTGCCCCTTGATCTGCAGCGTGGCGGACTTGATCCCAGCCTCTTCGCCATCGTGCACTTCCAGGACCTCGACCTTGTAGCCCTGCTTTTCCGCCCAGCGGATATACATCCGCATCAGCATATTGGCCCAGTCCTGACTCTCGGTGCCGCCGGCGCCCGCATGGATTTCCACATAGGCATCGTTGGCGTCGGCCTCGCCGGACAGCAGCGTCTCCACCTGACGGCGCGCGGCTTCCGCGACAAGCTCCTTCAGGCCGGCCGTGGCCTCGGCAACCACATCCGTGTCGCCTTCCGCCTCGCCAAGCTCGATCAGCTCGAGGTTGTCCGCCAGCTCGGTTTCGATTCGGCGCACGTTACCGATACCGTCCTCGAGGTACTGGCGCTCGCGCATCATTTTCTGCGCGCGCGTCGGATCGTTCCACAGCTCGGGATCTTCGGCAGCGGCGTTCAGTTCATCAAGACGGGAAAGGGCATGATCCCAGTCAAAGATGCCTCCTCAGCAGGGCGAGCGCCTGCTTGATTTCGTCGACGATCGCCTGAGTTTCAGCGCGCATCAATGGCCTCATGTGTAGTTGATGAAAACAGAGGGGCGACATGAGAATGCCCGGGAGACCCGGGCATTCCTCGATCGCGGGCGGCGACCCTAACCGCCTGCGCAACCGCTGTAAACCGCCGCCGCGCAAGGCCGCGGCTCACCTGGCAACCCCCGGCGTCAGTACAGGCCGCCCGTACCGGACATGATCGCCCGGTCGGCTTCGGGAGTGACGGTACGCGGGACGCCCATCTCGTCCTGGAACCCGATGATCGAATAGGTGTCCGGCGGCGAGGTGCCCGGCTTGAAGGCCTCCAGGATGGTTCCCGGCGTACCCGCGGTGGCACGCAGGCCCGTGCGGCGGTTGATCGGGATAAGGTCCAGACCCTGGGGTACCCGGAATTCAACCGCCGGCTTGTCGGCCAGCGCCTTCTTCATGAACTCGGTGAAGATCGGCGCCGCAACATGACCACCCGTGGCGCCGCGTCCCATCGGCTGCGGATTGTCGTAGCCGACGAAAACACCGACGGCGAGGTCCGGCGAATAACCGACGAACCATGCGTCGCGTTCGTCGTTGGTGGTGCCCGTCTTGCCGGCGATCGGCTTGCCGACCTTCCGGACGCCGGGCGCCGTGCCGCGCAGCACGACGCCTTCCATCATCGAGGTGATCTGGTAGGCGGTCATCGGGTCGAGCACCTGCTCGCGATTGTCGATCAGTTCGGGTTCGTCCTGGCCCGTCCACGCCTCCGCGTCGCAGGCGTCACACACCCGCTCCTCGTGCTTGTAGATGGTGCGGCCGTAGCGGTCCTGCACCCGGTCGATCAGCGTCGGCGTGACCTTGCGGCCGCCATTGGCGAGCATCGAATAGGCCGAGGTCAGACGCAGCACGGTGGTCTCGCCGGCGCCAAGCGCCATGGAGAGCACCGGCATCATCTTGTCGTAGATCCCGAAGCGCCGTGCGTATTCGGCAACCAGCGGCATGCCCATATCCTGGGCGAGCCGGACGGTCATCACGTTCCGCGACTTCTCGATGCCCAGACGCAGGGTCGAGGGCCCATAGAACTGGCCGCCATAGTTCTGCGGCCGCCAGACCCCCTGGTTGCCGCCCTGCTCCACCTCGATGGGCGCATCCATCACCACGCTCGACGGTGTGTATCCGTTGTCGAGCGCCGCGGCATAGACGAAAGGCTTGAAGGAGGAGCCGGGCTGCCGGTAGGCTTGGGTCGCGCGGTTGAACTCGCTCTGCGCGAAGCTGAAACCACCGATCATGGCCAGCACGCGGCCGGTGTAGGGATCCATCGCGGCAATCGCGCCCGAGACTTTCGGCACCTGGCGCAACGTCCAGGCGTCGCTCGTCCCGCCGAGCGGGTCGTCCAGGCGCTCGACGTAGATCACGTCGCCGGTCTTCAGCACGTCATCCACGCCCTTGGGCGACTTGCCCTTGTTCGGCCCGTCGGCCCAGCGGGCCCACTTCACGTCCTCAAAGGAAATCCGGCCGCGCTCGCGGTCGGTGGACAAGGCGCCGGACACCAGCTTCTCCGGCTTCACGCCGATCACCGCCTGTT
Organism: Breoghania sp.; assembly: GCA_041596535.1. GTDB lineage: Bacteria > Pseudomonadota > Alphaproteobacteria > Rhizobiales > Stappiaceae > Breoghania. The sequence continues at coordinate 12,527 of JBFHII010000026.1, forward strand.
GCTCGTTGACGCCAAGGACAACGGCGAGGCGCCATTCCGGCACGTCGGCAAGCCCTTCGATCTCGGCGAGCTTTCCGCCCCATTCGCCGGCGTCCAGATCGATGGTATCGATCGGTCCGCGCCAGCCGCCACGCTCGCGATCAAAACTCACAAGCCCGTGCATCAGCGCTTCACGCGCCAGCACCTGGAGTTTCGGATCCAGCGTCGAACGCACCGACAGGCCACCTTCATACAGGCGGTCATCGCCGTAGATTTCCACGATCTTGCGCCGAACCTCCTCGGCGAAATATTCGGAGGCGAAAAGCTGCGCGCCGGTGGTACGCGGCGTCACCTTGAGCGGTTCGCTCTTGGCCTTCTCGCCCTCTTCCACCGTGGCAAAGCCGTTGACGACCATCCGGTCGATCACCCAGTTGCGACGCGCTATCGCGGCCTGCGGATGACGGAACGGGTGATAGTTGGTCGGGCCCTTGGGCAGGGCCGCGAGATAGGCGCACTCGGCCAGGGTCAGTTCATGCACGGACTTGTCGAAATACAGAAGCGACGCGGCCGCGACGCCGTAGGAGCCTAGACCGAGATAGATCTCGTTGAGATACAGCTCGAGAATCTCGTCCTTCGTGTAGGCTTCCTCGATGCGCAGCGCCAGCAGCGCTTCCTTGACCTTGCGCTCGATCGACACCTCGTTGGTCAGCAGGAAGTTCTTCGCGACCTGCTGCGTGATCGTCGAGGCGCCTTCCGGACGCCGGCCGGAGCCGTAGTTCTGGATGTACCGGACCACCGCGCGGGCAATACCCTCGGGGTCGACACCGATGTGGTTGTAGAAATTCTTGTCCTCGGCGGAGAGATAC
>JBFHII010000027.1:0-13243 GCA_041596535.1 Breoghania sp.
ATGGTGTTCATCGCCAACCCCAACAATCCGACCGGAACCTACATCCCGTTCGACGAGGTGAAGCGGCTGCAGGCTGGCCTGCCCCAGCACGTGTTGCTGGTGCTCGACGCGGCCTACGCCGAATATGTCCGGCGCAACGACTACGAGGCCGGCATCGAACTGGTGGCGACCTCCGATAACGTCGTGATGACGCGGACGTTCTCCAAGATCTATGGCCTGGCCAGCCTGCGGCTGGGCTGGTGCTACGCGCCCGACCATGTGATTGATGCGCTCAACCGGATCCGCGGACCGTTCAACGTCACCGGCGGCGCGATCGCCGCGGGCAGCGCCGCGGTCGCCGACAAGGGCTTCGTGGAGGCGGCCGTCAAGCACAACGGGCAGTGGCTCGCGTGGGTGTCGGCGGAGATGGAAAAGCTCGGCCTCACAGTCACGCCCAGCGTCGGCAATTTCGTCCTGATCCATTTCCCCGACGAGGACGGAAAGCGGGCGGCGGATGCGGACGATTATCTGCTCGAGCGCGGCTGCGTGTTGCGCCGGGTGGAGAATTATGGTTTGCCCAACGCCCTGCGCATGACCATCGGGTCCGAGGAAGCCAACCGGATCGTCGTGACCCATCTGGCGGAGTTCCTCGGCAAGAAATAACGCCGCAAGAAAAAGCAGCAATCCATGTCCGACCCCATGTTTCGTCGTCTCACCCTGATCGGCATCGGCCTGATCGGTTCCTCGATCGCACGCGTCGTGCGGCGCGAGGGGCTGGCGGGCGAGATCGTCATCTCCACCCGCTCGCCCCAGACGCTGGCGCGCGCGGAAGAGTTGGGGCTTGGCGACCGATATTGCCAGGACGCGGCCGAGGCCGTGGAAGGGGCGGATCTGGTGATCCTCTGCGTGCCCGTGGGGGCGTCGGAGGCGGTGACCAAGTGGATCGCGCCGGCCCTGAGCGCGGGCGCCATCGTCACCGACGTGGGATCCACCAAGGCCTCGGTGGTGGCGCAGATGCAGCCGCATCTGCCGCAAGACGTGCATTTCATCCCCGGCCACCCGATCGCCGGCACCGAATATTCCGGTCCCGACGCGGGTTTTGCTGCGCTGTTCGAGAACCGCTGGTGCATCCTGACACCGGTAGAGGGCACCGATCCGGCCGCCCGGGACAAACTCGCCGCCTTCTGGCGCGGATGCGGCTCCAACATCGACGTGATGGACCCCGATCACCACGACCTGGTGCTGGCCATCACCTCGCACCTGCCGCACATCATCGCCTACAACATCGTCGGCACGGCGGACGATCTCGAAACCGTCACCAAGTCGGAAGTGATCAAGTACTCGGCCTCCGGCTTTCGCGATTTCACCCGTCTCGCGGCCTCCGATCCGACCATGTGGCGCGACGTCTGCCTGCACAACAAGGACGCGATCCTGGAAATGCTGTCGCGGTTCTCCGAGGATCTCTCGGCCGTGCAGCGCGCCATCCGCTGGGGCGACGGGCAGGCGCTGTTCGATCTGTTCACGCGCACCCGCGGCATCCGCCGCTCGATCATCGATGCGGGCCAGGAAACCGACGCGCCGGACTTTGGCCGCCATCACGGCGAGGCGTGACGCGGACGACCGGAATCCGGCAACGCCATGCGACAGGGCGTCGCGCCCCTTGGCTTTGCGGCCCCTCGCATTGTAACAAAGGGCCTCAACGGATCCCGCGTGTGATTCTGCAATCGCTGCATGAATCATTGCGACGCGACCCGTGCCGCCGGCCATATCGGCTGTTGCCTCGACAATGATTGCCGACACTGCTGCCGACGATCCAGCCCAAGGATTCTGTCGTTCATGCCGCATCGTTCCACGCCTGCCTGGCGCCTCTACATTCCCAAACTCGTCACGGTCCTGCGCGAAGGCTATGGATTTTCGCATTTTCGCGCGGATCTGCTCGCGGGGTTGACGGTCGCGATCGTCGCCCTGCCGCTGGCCATGGCGCTGGCGATCGCCTCGGGCACAACACCCGACAAGGGCCTGCTGACGGCCGTGGTCGCGGGGTTCCTGATCTCCGCCTTCGGCGGCAGCCGGTTTCAGATCGGCGGTCCCACCGGGGCCTTCGTTGTCGTCGTCTTCAATGTCATTGCTCAATACGGTTACGACGGACTGGTGCTGGCCACGCTGATGGCGGGACTCATCCTCATCGTGGCGGGCCTGTTGCGGTTCGGAACCTGGATCAAATACATCCCCGAGCCGGTGGTCACGGGGTTCACCGCCGGCATCGCGGTGATCATTTTCTCAAGCCAGATCAAGGATCTGTTCGGCTTGCAGATGGACGAGGTGCCCGCGGAATTTTTTGACAAATGGGCTGCCTTCTGGGAAGCGCGCGACACGCTGTCGCCAAGCAATCTGGTTATCGCGCTGGGTGCGCTCGCGGCGATCATCCTGCTGCGCCGCTACGCGCCCAGGCTTCCGGCCTTCCTGATCGCAGTCGTCGGCGCATCGCTTGCGGTGTGGCTGTTCGATCTGCCGGTGGAGACCATCGGATCGCGCTTTGGCGGCATCCCGCAGTCTTTGCCGTGGCCCGAAATGCCGCAGGTCAGCATGGCCCGCATCGCCGAGCTGATCCCCAGCGCATTCACGATCGCCTTTCTCGCCGGGGTGGAAAGTCTTCTCTCGGCGGTCGTCGCCGACGGAATGACCGGCCGGCGTCATCGTTCCAACTGCGAACTGGTGGCGCAGGGCATCGCCAATGCGGGTTCCGCGCTGTTTGGCGGCATGCCGGCCACCGGCGCCATTGCGCGGACGGCCACCAACATCAAGACCGGTGCGCGCTCGCCGGTCGCCGGTATTCTGCACGCGGCATTCATTCTCGCCTTCATGGTGTTTCTGGCGCCGCTGGCCGATGCCATACCGCTGGCCAGCCTGGCGGCCGTCCTGGTGATCGTCGCCTGGAACATGAGCGAGATCGACAAGTTCCGGCATCTGATGACCGCGCCGCTGGGCGACCGGCTGATTCTGCTGGTCACATTCGGATTGACGGTGATGGTCGATCTCACGGTCGCCATCGAGGTCGGCGTCGTGCTGGCGGCGATCGTCTTCATGCACCGGATGGCGGAGGTCGCGGCCGTCACACTCGGCGTGGAATGGTTCGACGAGGATGTCGACGACTTCGAGCCGGGCGCCAATGGCTCGCCGGATCAGCGCCTGGCACTGCCGGAGGGCGTCGAGGTATTCCAGTTGCGCGGGCCGCTGTTCTTCGGCGCCGCCTCGCGCCTCGGGGACATGCTGGATTCCATTGGCAGGCCGCCGCGCGTCTTCATCGTGCGCATGGGCGACGTGCCGCTGATCGATTCGACCGGCGTCGGCGCACTGGAGAGCTTTGTGCGCCGCTGTACGGAAAACGGCACGCTGGTGATCGCCAGCAATATCCAGAAGCAGCCGCGCGCCATCCTCAAGCAGATGGGATTCGACCGCGACGGTCAGCGGTTGCTGTTCGCCGACAACATGCAGCATGCCAAGCGGATCGCCGCCACGCACCTGCACGATCTCGTGGTCTAGGGATCAGGGATTCCTTCGGGGCGCGGCGCGGTCCGGACGCCGGTGACGGCACCATGTCACCGGGGGAGTGCGTTCCTCCGGCCGTGACCAGGAGTCGTGCGCGTGGTGTGCCTCAGCTGGCGCGTTCGGCCACGAACCGCGCGGCCTCGCGCAGGATGTCCGCCCGCGGCCCGAGTTGCGCCAGCAATCCGTCCGCCTCGCGCACCAGCTCGCGCAACGTTGCGCGGGTCCAGTCGACGCCGTTGAGCGCCACGAGCGTGGCCTTGCCACGATCGGCGTCTTTTCCGGCCGCCTTGCCGAGCGTCCCGGCGTCGCCCTCCACGTCCAGCAGGTCGTCGGCGAGCTGGAATGCCAGCCCGATGATCTCGCCGAACCGCTCCATGCGGGCCAGGTCGCCTTCGGACGCCCCCGCCATGCGCGCACCGGCCCAGGCCGCGTAGCGGATCAGGGCTCCGGTCTTCATCGATTGCAGCCGCCGGATTTCCGGCTCGTCGAGCGCTTTCCCCTCGTTCTGCAGGTCGTACATCTGGCCGCCGGCCATGCCGCCGGGACCGGCGGCGCGCGCCAGGGCCAGCGTCAGTTCCGCGCGCAATGCCGGGTCGGGATCGGTCAGGGGATCGGCAAGGATGTCGAAGGCGTAGGTCAGCAGCCCGTCACCGGCCAGGATCGCCGTTGCCTCGTCGAAGGCGATATGCACGGTCGGCTGGCCGCGGCGCAGCGCGTCGTCGTCCATGGCCGGCAGGTCATCGTGCACGAGGCTGTAGCAATGCAGGCATTCAAGTGCGGCCGCGGCGCGCATCACGCCCGCGTCCTCGCGGCCGAAGGCCCTGGCGCTTTCCACCAGCAGGAACGGCCGCAGCCGTTTGCCGCCGGCAAGCACCGCGTGCCGCATTGCCTGCATCAGCCGTTCGGAACGGGCGATTTCGCCGTGGCGCAGGGTGTCGTCGAGAAGCGCCTCGAGCGCGCTCTGGGTCGCCGATGCGACATGCGTGAACCGTTGGGAAAAGTCCGGCATCAGTTGGGCAAACCGTCCTGTGACGCGTCATCGGGGCAAGAAGGCGGATCCGCATGGGCAACTGCCGGCCCGTGCAGGTCCGGCTTGCCCGATGCGCGCGGCAAGGTCAAGCGTGGCGGCATTTCCGCTGTTCCTGCTCCCGTCGGTACCCGGGCGCGGCGCAGGATCGCCATCGATGCGTGGCGCGGCGGGGCGGCATGATGTCTATTGGTCGTTGCAGGCGGGCCTCCTGGCGCTGTAGGAGGAATACCGGAATGCAACCCACCCGCCGGCGACGGCGTTCGAAACACATGCGCAGGCAACCCCGGGCAGCACATGGCGATCACACGCGGCAAGACGACAGGATCGGCGGGGCGCCGGCACATGGGCCGGCGCCTGGTGCGTATTGGCCTGCGCGTCGCGGTGTTTCTCTGCCTGGCCCCGATGGTGCTGACATTGGCCTATGCGTTCCTGCCGGCGATTTCCGCGCCGATGATGGCGCGGCTGGTCAGCTTGCAGAAGGTCGAGCGCATCTGGACGCCGCTGGATGCGATCTCTCCGGCCTTGGTCCGCGCCGTGGTGGCCTCGGAGGACGCGCGCTTCTGCAGCCATTCGGGCGTCGATTGGGAGGCGCTGGAAGATCAACTGGCGAAGCTCGAGGATGGCGAACGGCCGCGCGGCGCCTCGACCATCACCATGCAGCTCGCCAAGAACCTGTTTCTGTGGCCGGGCCGCAGCTATCTGCGCAAGGGGCTGGAGATACCGCTGGCGCTGTGGATCGATCTGGTGCTGTCGAAGCGGCGAATTCTGGAACTCTATCTCAATGTCGCGGAAATGGGTGAGGGCGTCTTCGGCGCGGAAGCCGCGGCGCGCAGCCATTTCGGCAAGCCGGCATCCGAGCTGTCGCGCACCGAGGCGGCCCGGCTCGCGACCGCCCTTCCCAACCCGATCGCGCGCGATCCGGCGAACCCGTCCAGGCGTCATGCCGCGCATGCGCGGACCATTCGCGCACGGGCTTCGGTGGCGGAGGTCCCGGTCGAATGTCTGGCGCTCGGCAAGGGTTAGCGAGCGAAGGCGCGCATTAAGATCGAAATGCGAAAAAACATCGTTTGCCGGGCTGGCAAAAGCCAATCGTTGCCTGTATAACCCCGCCCATTCTGAAATTCAGGCGCAGCGTTCTCCGGGATCATCCGGGAGGCTCGCCCCGGTCCGGATCGCCGGACTTTGATCACGGAGACACGACCATGGCCGTTCCCAAAAGGAAGACCTCGCGCATGAAGCGCGGTTTTCGCCGTTCTGCTGATGCGTTGAATCAGCCGGCGTATGTTGAAGACAAGGATTCCGGCGAACTTCGCCGCCCGCATCACATCGATCTGAAGAGCGGCATGTATCGCGGCCGCCAGATCCTCGAGCCGAAGAGCAGCGTCTGAGGCTGTTCGCGCGCGGACACGCTCCGTGCGGCTCAAGGCAGTGATTTCGAAGGCCGGCGCCCGCGCCGGCCTTTTTGTGTTGGCCGGTTGACGCCGACCGGTCCGGCTGCGTACGAATTTGATCGCATTCGTGGGATACTGACCCGCACAGTTCGTTCTTTCGCACCATTTCAGCGAGGCTCCGATGCCGCTTCTCGTCAACATTCCCCTGACCGTGGCGCCGCTGCTGGTCTACAACATCATTGCCTATGGCCTGGTCGGCGACTTTCCCGGCGACCCCTGGGTGCTGCCGGTCATGACCGTGCAACTGGCGTCCGCCGCGCGCTGGACCATGCTGCTGGGCGACCTCATGATCCTGTCCGGCCTGGTGTTTCTGTTCGTCGAGATCGTCAAGGCAACCCGCGTGGGCTCCGCCAGCGTGCTCGATCACATCCTCTCGGCACTGGTTTTCGTCATCTATCTGATCGAATTCCTGATCGTTCCGAGCGCCGCAAGCTCGGTGTTCTTCCTGCTGCTGGTGATCTCGCTGGTCGATCTCATCGCCGGTTTCACCGTCACCATTCATGGCGCGCGGCGCGACGTGGCCTTCGGCCCCAACGGGCCCAGGTTAGGCCGATCGCTCTCGAATCCGTCTCGAAATTCATTCCAGTTTTTCTGATTCTGAGAGGGATTTGAGGGATTTTCGATTGTTTTTTGAATCAGTTTAGAATGCCTGAGGCATCATCGTGCCCTGCCGTCTCGTGGCCATCAGCATGCTGTCCCAGTGCGTCCCGTGCCTGTCCCGATTCCGGTCCGAAAAGGCGCCGCATGCCGGCCGGCCGGAGCCCCTGCCGCAATAAAACCGCTTTTCCCCAGCCGGGAAAGTGAGCGGAACCGCACAAAACCGCCGATTTTCGCGCGTCGTGAATCAAAAGGTTAACAAAAGGTTACAATCTGGCATTCTGTTTGCTGCGTCTGTCACAGGAGACACAAACACGTCCCGCATCGGGACAGGCGCAACAGGAGGCCCGAGTGATGATCGCACCCGTATCAGGGGCCGGATATCCGGCCGGGGCGGGCACGGCAGGACGGCGGCACGGCGGGGACAAGCGCCGCGTCGATCCGGCCGGTGCGTCCGCACGCGGGTCGCGCCACGCAGCCGATGCCGATCAGCCCGCCGAGAGCGCCGCCGGCAGCTCGCGCGCGGTGGTGCTGCGCGAGCCCGCCGCCCGGCGGGAGCAGGCGGGGCCGCGCATGGCCGGCGTCAATAGTGATGCGGCCTTCATCACGCATCTGATCGCCACCCGCGAGGGGTTGCCGCAGACCCGGGCGCGTCGTCGCGCCGAGCCGGAGGAGTCCGCAGCCGCTTATGCGGCCGCGGCCCGCGCCACCATCCATTTCCCCACCGGCAGCATCCTGAAACGCTCCGCCTGAAGCCGAGCGTTCCGGACAGTTCAACGCCTACCAGCCGAGAGCGCAGCCGTCCTTGCGCGGATCCGAGCCGCCGGTCAGCACGCCGGTCTCGCGATCGATCATGATCGCCTGGCTGCCGCCCAAGGGCAGCACCGCCTCGTCGATGCGGTGGCCGAGCGCCTCGAGGCCTTGGCGTGTCGCCTGGGAAATCCCCTGCTCGGCCTGCAGCACATGGGTCGTTTCGTCGAAGAACATGCGCGGCATGTCGATGGCCTGCTGCACGTCCATGCCGAAATCGACGATGTTGCCCAGCACATGCGCGTGGCCGCAGGGCTGGTAGCCGCCGCCCATCACGCCGAAGGAAATCCACGGCACGCCATCCCGTGACGCAAGCGCCGGGATGATGGTGTGCAGCGGCCGCTTGCGCGGACCGATGCAGTTGGGATGGCCCGGCTGCAGCCGGAAGCAGGCGCCGCGGTTCTGCAGCATGATGCCCGACTTCGGCGTGGCGACGCCGACGCCGAAGCCCCGGTACAGCGAATTGATCAGCGACACCGCGCGGCCCTGCGGGTCGACGACCGTCAGATAGACGGTGTCGGAATCCGGCGACAGGCCGTGGCTGGCGAGATCGGTCACCCGTGCCTGGGGGTCGATGCGCGCCGCAAGCCGCGCCGCGTAGTCCTTGGACAGCAGGTCCTCGAGCGGCATGGTCATGGCGTCGGCATCGGCGACAAACAGGTCGCGGATCGAATAGGCGATGCGCGCGGCTTCCATTTCCAGGTGGAAACGCTCCGGTCCCAGCGGGTTCATGCCGGAGAAGTCGAAATTCTCCAGGATGTTCATGATGATCAGCGCGGTGATGCCATGCCCGTTGGGCGGCAGTTCGGTGAGCGTCACGCCGCGGTAGTCGGTGGAGATCGGGGTGACGGTCATCACGTCGACGGCGGCGACGTCCTCGGCGCTCAGAAGGCCGCCCTTGGCCTGCACGGTGGCGGCGATTTCCGCGCCGATCTCGCCGCTGTAGAACGCTTCGGCACCGCCTTGCGCGATGGCGCGCAGCGTGTTCGCGAGCGCCGGCAGCCGATGAACCGAACCGACTTCGGGCGCCGCGCCCTCGACAAGGTAATGTTTCGTCGCGCCCTCGTCGCGGGCCAGCCGGTCCACCAGCCGGGCCCAGTCCGAGCCCACGCGGGCGGCGACCGGAAAGCCGTTCTCGGCATAGTCGATGGCGGCTTCCAGAACCTGCGCCATCGACCAGGTGCCGTGGCTTTCGAGCAGCGTTTCCCAGGCCTTGATGGCGCCGGGCACGGTCACCGCGTGGATCGAATCCTCGCTGATCTTCGTCAGTCCCAGATCCAACAAGGCTTCCGGGGTGGCTGCGCTGGCCGCGCGTCCCGACCCGTTCAGGCCGTGGATCGAGCCGTCGGGCTCCGCGACGATGGCGAAGCAATCGCCGCCGATACCCGTCATGTGCGGATCGGCCACGCATTGCACGGCCAGGGCCGCCAGCGCGCCGTCGACCGCATTGCCGCCCTGGCGCATCGCCTGCAACGCCGCTTCGGTGGCCAGCGGATGCGAGGTGGCGGCCATCGCCTTGCGGGCGTGTACCGGAGAGCGGCCGGGGAGGTGGAAATTGCGAGCCATTGACGTCCTCACGCAGACAGTGTTGTTCATTTTCGAAGGGGTGTTTTTCACCCCCGTCGCTTTGTCGCAGAAACCGGCTCTGCTATCCAGAGCACCGTCGGTACAAAGATTTATGCCGGCCCGGATTCCGCAGCGCCGCGCGACGACCAAACTGCTCGCCGGCGAAACCACGTTCCGGCCTCGGCAGGCGGGAGCGAAGTCTCATCGCGAAAGGGCGAAACACTCATGACCAAACTGACACTGGATAATGCGCAGGCGATCGTCACCGGCACCCTGGCCAAGGCCGCGGAACTCGGCCTGAAGCCGATGACGGTGGTGGTTCTCGACGCCGGCGGCCATGCGCTGGCGCTTGCGCGCCAGGACGGGTCGTCGATCCTGCGTCCGCAGATTGCATCCGGTAAGGCCTTCGGCGCCCTGTCCGTGGGTGCCGGTTCGCGCTGGCTGGACGCCAACGCCCAGACGCGCCCGCATTTCGTCCAGGCGCTGAACGGCGCGTCCGGCGGCGCCATCGTGCCGGTTCCCGGCGGCGTGCTGTTGCGCGATTCCTCGGGCGAGGTCCTCGGCGCGGTCGGCGTCACCGGCGACACGTCGGACAACGACGAGGCGATTGCCGTCGCCGCCATCGAGGCGCTGGGCTTCACCGCCGACGCGGGCTGACGGCGCATCTCGCAGTGGCCGCCGTATCCGCCCTCTCTCTTTCAGGGGACGGATACGGCGGATAATCGGTGGTTGCTGTTGTGGATGCAGATGGGCAGGCGCCGGACGGGCGCCCCGCTCCCGGCTTTCGTCCGGGTGCTTTAGCGCACCGCATCATTCCGGTCCGCGTATGGCGCAAGCGATGAAGGGGCTACCCCCGGACGTCGCCATGGCAAGACAGTCGCGGGGGCGGGTTCTTCAGTCCTTGTCGCGGGCCAGCGCGTCGATCTTTTTCTGCATGTCGGCGAGTTGCTGTTTCAGATCGCCGAGATCGTTTTCGGGCGCGGCGGGCTTGGCCGCAGGCTTGCCCTCATCCGACTCCGCGTCTTCCGCGGTGGCGAAGGGCGAGAACATGCGCATGGCGCGCTCGAACATTTCGGTGTTGCGGCGCACCTGATCCTCGATCGCACCAAAAGTCGTGGTGCCGATCGTCTGCGACATCTGTTCGCGCAGCTTTTCCTGGTCCTTGGTCAGCGAGGAGATCGAGAACTCGAGAAAGCTCGGCACGATGTTCTGCATCGAATTGCCGTAAAAGCCGATCAGCTGGCGCAGGAATTCCACCGGCAGAAGGTTCTGCCCCTTGGCTTCCTGCTCGAAAATGATCTGGGTGAGCACGGAACGGGTGATGTCGTCGCCGGACTTGGCGTCGTAAACGACGAAGCTCTCCCCCTGCTTGACCATGTCCGCGAGGTCTTCAAGCGTCACATACGTGCTGGTGCCCGTATTGTAGAGACGCCTGTTGGCGTATTTCTTGATGGTTGTCGGTTCGTCTTTTTTTGTCATAACTTCAACCACTTTGCGCGTGAGCGGATCGCTCGTGCATGGACGGCCACTTTATCTTGTGTTCTGGGCAGCGTCCTGTTTCCCCTGGCCACCACGATAAGACATTATTCGTGAAAATCACCACTGCTTTTTTTGAACGACACTTTGTCGTTTGCATTGCGGCGCGATTTGACATCGGCTTCGGGCATCCGTGCCGGATGGTGCACGTGAAGATCTCTTTGTTGCGGCGCGATGAAAATTGCGCGGCGTCTGTTGACTCGATCCGGGGGAGCGTCTGTAGTCGATGATGATGACGCGCCCGGCACCGGGACCCCGCCGGATCGCCGGATCAACAGCTGGCGACCGCCCTCGGTCAAATTGACCAATGGCAGGACTGCGGTGGTGGCGTTATTGTGCGCGTGCGAAACGGCCGCACGCGGCATCGTGAACAACACGGCGATACCGCTGTGCGGCTGGCAAGTGACCATGCCGCGGCGCGGGATGGCCAATCAGGAATCGGCTGGTGGACGGGATGCGTCCGGCCGGGCCGGTCCGTCAAGGGAGATCCACTTTATGAGCGACTCATCCGATATCGTCATTGTCAGCGCGACGCGTACAGCCGTCGGATCGTTCAATGGCGCTTTCGCCAATACCCCGGCGCACGAATTGGGCGCGGCGGTGATCAAGGAGGCGCTCGGGCGCGCCAAGGTCGATGCGGCGGATGTGGACGAGGTAATTTTCGGTCAGGTGCTGACCGCCGGCCAGGGCCAGAACACGGCCCGCCAGGCGGCCATCGGCGCGGGCATTCCCGATAGCGCCACGGCCCTGGTGATCAACCAGGTCTGCGGCTCGGGTCTGCGCACCGTGGCTCTGGGCATGCAGCAGATCGCCAATGGCGACGCTTCCGTCATCGTGGCCGGCGGCCAGGAGAGCATGTCGCTGTCCGCCCACTGCGCGCATATGCGCAACGGCTACAAGATGGGCGACTTCAAGATGATCGACACGATGATCAAGGACGGTCTGTGGGACGCCTTCAACGGCTACCACATGGGGATCACGGCGGAGAATGTCGCCAGCCAGTTCCAGATCACCCGTGATCAGCAGGACGCCTTCGCGCTCGCCTCGCAGAACAAGGCGGAAGCGGCCCAGAAGGCCGGAAAGTTCAAGGACGAGATCGTTCCGGTGACGATCAAGGAACGCAAGGGCGAGCGGATCGTCGAGGATGACGAATACATCCGCCATGGCGCGACGATCGAGAGCATGCAGAAGCTGCGTCCGGCGTTCGACAAGGAAGGCACGGTCACGGCCGGCAACGCCTCCGGCATCAACGACGGTGCGGCGGCCGTGGTGCTGATGACCGCCGCGGAGGCCGCCAAGCGCGGGCTGACGCCGTTGGCGCGGATCGCCTCCTGGGCGACCGCGGGCGTGGACCCCAAGATCATGGGCACCGGTCCGATTCCCGCCTCGCGCAAGGCGCTGGAGAAGGCCGGCTGGAAGCCCGAGGATCTGGATCTCGTGGAGGCCAACGAGGCATTCGCCGCCCAGGCCTGCGCGGTCAACAAGGACATGGGCTGGAACACCGACATCGTCAACGTCAACGGCGGGGCGATCGCCATCGGCCATCCGATCGGCGCATCCGGTACCCGTGTGCTGGTTACCCTGCTGCACGAGATGGGCCGCCGCGACGCCAAGAAGGGCCTCGCGACGCTGTGCATCGGCGGCGGCATGGGTGTTGCCATGTGCGTCGAGCGCGCCTGACGCGCTTGCGGAAGATCAAGGCGGAGGCCGCGTGCCTCCGCCACAAAGGTGACAGCAAGATCATCACACGCTCATTCATCACAAACGACACGCGCGCAGCCGTCATACAGGAGCAATGATCGCGCTGCGCTCAGAGGTCACGGGGGAACTATCATGGGTTCTGTTGCACTGGTTACCGGCGGCACGCGCGGCATCGGCGAAGCGATCGCACGCGGCCTGAAGGATGCGGGCTACACCGTTGCGGCCACGTATCACGGCAATGACGAGGCGGCCGCAGCCTTCAAGAAGGAGACCGGCATCCACGTCTACAAGTGGGACGTCTCGCATCCGGACGAATGCGTCGCCGGAATCGCCAAGGTGGAGGAGGAACTCGGTCCGGTCGAGGTGCTGGTCAACAATGCCGGCATCACCCGTGACGGCATGTTCCACAAGATGGATTTCGACCAGTGGCGGGCGGTTCTGTCGACCAACCTCGACAGCATGTTCACCATGACCCGTCCGGTCATCGAGGGCATGCGCGCGCGTGGCTCGGGCCGCATCATCAATATCTCGTCGATCAACGGCCAGAAGGGCCAGATGGGCCAGAGCAACTATTCCGCCGCCAAGGCCGGCGTGATCGGCTTCACCAAGGCGCTGGCGCAGGAAAACGCCTTCAAGGGCATCACCGTGAACGCCATCTGCCCGGGATACATCAACACCGACATGGTCGCCGCCATGCCGGAGAAGGTGCTGGAAAAGATCGTGTCCGGCATTCCAGTGGGGCGCCTTGGGCATCCCCAGGAAATCGCCGCCACCGTCACCTATCTGGCGTCCGACGCGGCGGCCTTCATGACCGGCGCAGTGATGACGATCAACGGCGGCCAGTACATCGCCAACGGCTAAAGCGTTTCATTTGTTGATGAAATCGGCGTCGTCGGCGGCCAGGTAGAGCACGCCGCGGGCGATGTCTTCCGGCTCGCCGAGGCGGCCGCACGGGATCGTCGCGATGATGCTCTCCAGAACCTTCTCCGGCACGGCGGCGACCATCTCGGTGTTGATGTAGCCC
>JBFHII010000028.1:0-13229 GCA_041596535.1 Breoghania sp.
CGCCGCCGGGGCTGGTTGCGGCGTACCGCGCAGCGTCCGCAGCGCATCATCCGGCGTGGGCAGGTCGGCGGCATAGCACAGGCGGATCAGCGCCATGTCGGCCGCGGCCAGCGGCTTGGGCGCGGTCTGTACCTCGCCCACGGCCTTGAGCAGCATCTGCCAGGCCCGCCCCAGCACACGCATGGAGAGCGCCTGTGCGAAGTCCTTGCCACGGGTGCGTTCGGTCTCGGTGATCGAGGTGTCATTGCCGGCGTCCGGCACCACCTTCAGGCGGGTCACCAGGTGCACGAATTCCGCGAGATCGCTCATGATCACGGCCGGGTCGGCGCCGACATCATATTGTTGGCGCAGCTCATCAAGCGCGGCGGCCGCGTCGCCCTTCATCACGTGCTCGAAGAGATCGATCACGCGGGCCCGGTCGGCCAGCCCAAGCATGGCGCGCAGCTCGTCCGCCGTGATCGTGCCGGCGCCATGGGCCATGGCCTGGTCCAGCAGCGACAGCGAATCGCGCACGGAGCCTTCCGCCGCGCGCGCCACCATGGCGAGCGCCTCATCCTCGATCGCCACCTTTTCGGCGTCGGAAATCCGCCGCAAATGCGCAACCAGTGTGTCCGCCTCCACGCGGCGCAGGTCGAAGCGCTGGCAGCGCGACAGCACCGTCACGGGAACCTTGCGGATTTCGGTGGTGGCGAAAATGAACTTCACATGCTCCGGCGGCTCTTCGAGCGTCTTCAGCAGCCCGTTGAAGGCCGCCTTCGACAGCATGTGCACCTCATCGATGATGTAGACCTTGTAGCGCGCGGAAACCGGCCGGTAGCGTGCCGCGTCGGTGATCTCGCGAATGTCGTCGATGCCGGTGTGCGAGGCGGCGTCCATCTCGATCACGTCGATGTGGCCACCGTCCATGATCGCCCGGCAATGGGCGCCCAGGCGCTCGAGCGCGATGGTCGGCTGGTCGATCTCGCCTGGAATTTCGTAGTTGAGCGCGCGCGCCAGAATGCGGGCCGTGGTCGTCTTGCCGACACCGCGCACACCCGTGAGCATCCATGCCTGGGCGATGCGCCCGGTCTCGAACGCGTTGGACAGGGTGCGCACCATCGGCTCCTGGCCGATCAGGTCGGTGAAATCGCGAGGGCGGTACTTGCGGGCGAGAACGCGGTAGGCGCCGGTATCGGGCGTGGGTTCGGCAACGAGCCCTGGCTGAGCGTTCAGCGCGCCGTCGCGTCCGTTCTGGTCGTCATTGTGGAGATTGCCGTCCATGACGCCCCGTTCGGGCCGCCGTACAAAGCGGCCAATTCCGCCGCGGCCCGGCCTGCGGCGGCCTGTGAGCCCCGGCTTGCGGTAAGCCGTTTGACTGTGGCGCGCCGCGCGCCGAAGAAGGTGGGAGGTTGGACACGGTGACCCGTGCCGATACTCGTTGGGGCTGCTTCCTTCCGGACCTGACCCGGTTGGCGAGTGGCGCGTCCACTAGCCAACCTCCCGAGCCCGTTATATCAGGATTAGGAGGGGCGTTGGCAAGGCCCAATCCGGGCGAATGTCACAAGCATCGCAATCGTGGACAGTTTTGCCTGTTACGAGGCTGCAGACGGCCGCACCGCGTGGCTTGGCTGTCGTCCGAAAGAAACGTGTACCGACACTGGAGCAACCGTATGCCCGACCCCGATGCCTTCGTGTTGGATCCCCGGCTCGAGGCCGACAGCACCTTCGTTCTCGACATGCCGCTGAGCACCCTGCGGCTGTCGGGCGACGCGCGCTACCCGTGGCTGCTGCTGGTGCCGCGCAGGCCGGATCTGACCGAGATCATCGATCTGGATGCGGCTGGACGCACGCAACTCATGGACGAGATCACGCAGGTCTCCACCGCTCTGCGCGAGATCACCGGCTGCGACAAGCTCAACGTCGGCGCGCTGGGCAATGTGGTGGCGCAATTGCACGTCCATGTGATTGCGCGATTCAGGAACGATGCGGCCTGGCCCGGCCCCGTCTGGGGCGTGGGCGAGGCGCAGGCCTGGGATCCGGACAAGCGCGCGGCGCTGGTCGAGGCGTTGCGGCGCAGCCTGCCGTGAGGCGTCACGGCTTTGCAACCACCGGGCGCGCGCGATAGCCTCGCCGCATCGATTCCATTGATCTTCC
Source organism: Breoghania sp. (assembly GCA_041596535.1). GTDB lineage: Bacteria > Pseudomonadota > Alphaproteobacteria > Rhizobiales > Stappiaceae > Breoghania. Next base: position 2,134 of record JBFHII010000028.1, read on the forward strand.
GATCATCCGCCTCCAGATCTCGCGCCGGGAAAGTTTTCACGCCATGAGCTTCGCGCATCCTTCCGATCCCTCGGTCCTGCTTGGCTTTGCCTCAAACGACATCGACAGGCTGGCGGACAAGCGCGAGGACGATGCGTGGATTGCTGCGGCGCGCGGCAGCACGGATGCGCGTTTCCTGCTTTTCTGCGGCGACCGGCCGGTGATCGGCGTCAGTGGCGGACTCGAGATCGGGCATCCGCGGGCGCTGGCCGAGGCGTTGGCTGCGCGTTTCGATGATTGCCCGTTTCTCGGCGTGCGCAATGGTCTTGCCTATTTCTCCGTGGGCATTCCGACGAGCGACACGGCGGAGGAGACGGTGGAGGCCGCGGGGCCTTTGAAACTCATCGACCTGCGCTCGCTTGCGACGGACGGACAGTTGTCCGCCGGCGATGTGGGGCTGCTGGCGCAGGGACGCTCGCTGCTGCACTGGCACCAGACCCACGGCTTCTGCTCGCGGTGCGGTACGCGCAGCACCATGACCCAGGGCGGCTACCGCCGCGATTGCCCCTCGTGCAGCGGGCTGCATTTCCCGCGCACCGATCCTGTCGCCATCATGCTGACGATCGACGGGGACCATTGCCTGCTCGGCCGGCAGCCGCGCTTTGCCGAGGGCATGTATTCCGCACTCGCCGGTTTCATCGAGCCGGGCGAGACGATCGAGGCGGCGGTGCGGCGCGAGATCTGGGAAGAGGCTGGTATTCGCACCGGCCGCGTGCGCTACCACGCCAGCCAGCCCTGGCCGTTTCCGGCCTCTCTGATGATCGGCTGCATGGTCGAGGCGCTGACCACCGATATCACCATGGATGAGAGCGAACTGGAGGACTGCCGCTGGTTCCATCGCGACGAGGTGGCCACGATGCTGGCGCGAACCCATCCAGCCGGTCTCGTCACGCCCCCGCCGATGGCCATCGCCCACATATTGATGAAAGCCTTCGTCGACGGCGTGGCCTGAGATCCGGCAACAAGCCGCGTCTTGCGGCCACGCGCCCTCTCTCCTATGTCAGCGGACCGGTCCGAATCGCCACGCCACAGGAGCCCGCGTTCCAATGCTGTCCCTCGCCACCCGCTCCTTTTCCCAGGTTCTGTCACCGCCGTTTCGCGCGATCCTGTGGAAATCGCTTGGCATCACGATCGTGCTTTTGATCGTCGTCTGGATGGCGATCCAGGGGGCGGTTGCCTATTTCGTCGATTTCGCCAGCTACCCGTGGCTTGAGACGGTGATCGGCATTCTCACCGGCATTGGCGCCTTCATCGGGCTGGGTTTTCTGATCGCGCCGGTCAGCGCCGTGTTCGCCGGGCTTTTCCAGGACGAGGTGGCCGATCTTGTCGAAAGCCGGGATTATCCCGCCGATCCGCCGGGCAAGGCCATGGCGCTGATCCCGTCGCTGTGGCTGGCGGTGAAATTCGCGGGCGTGGTGGTTCTGGGCAACCTGTTCGCGCTGATCCTGCTGCTGGTGCCGGGGATCAATATCGTCGCCTTCTTTCTCGTCAACGGATACCTGCTCGGCCGGGAATTCTTCCAGTTCGCGGCCATGCGCGACGTGGACGAGGCCGCCGCCAAGCGGCTGCGCAAGGCGCATAGCGGCACCGTGATGATGGGCGGGCTGCTGATTGCCGGCGTTCTGGCGATTCCCATTCTCAACCTGCTCACGCCAATCTTCGCCACCGTCTTCATGGTGCATCTGTACAAGCGGGTGCGGTCGCGGCCGGCACAGGCCGGCATCTGATCGCCGGCGGCTGATCGTCGGCCTGGTTTCCGCGCGCCTTGCGGCTTCGCGTGCCGGTGTTGCTGGCGGTCGGACCCGAATCCATGCTGCGATGCACCGGCTTCGCCGCTGCGTTGCGGCGAGTTCGCGGAAATTTCAGCGCGCCGCGGGCGTGTTGAACAATCGTGAAATCTTCAATTTCGCGATTCGGCGGTTTCTTTTGCCATGTTGCGAATTGGGGTCGCCTCGCCTGGAAATGGCGTGAAACGGTCGCCGAACGGCTCCGGGACCCTGTCAGATAGTGAAAATTTTAAGGTGTGAGGCCGAAATAGGGTATTCCTGTTTTGACGCGGCCGCCGTTTGGGCCTAGAACGGCGGCGAAATTATCCTTGGTTTTGCTTACGTTTACGTAAGCTGGAAGGGATCGCCATGTCGGAAGTCGACGCAAAGGCCGCGAGGCCCCTGTCGCCCCATCTGCAAATCTACAAGCCCATCCTCACGATGGTCACCTCCATCCTGCACCGCATCACGGGATCGGCGCTCTACGTCGGCACCGTGCTTGTGGCCTGGTGGCTCATCGCCATCGCCAGCGGGCCCGCCTACTATGATTACGTCAGCGAGATCTTCGGCTCCATCCTCGGACGCCTGGTGCTCTTCGGCTTCACCTGGGCGCTGACCTTCCACATGATCGGCGGCATGCGCCACCTGGTCTGGGACACGGGTCGCGGCCTCGAGAAGGGCACCCGCAACAAGCTGGCCCTTGCCACCGTCATCGGTTCCGCCGTGCTGACGATCCTGCTCTGGATCATCGGCTACGCGGTTCGCTGAGCCACAGGAGAGACACCATGAGCATGCGTACGCCCCTGGGCAAGGTTCGCGGCCTCGGGTCTGCCAAGGACGGCACCGAGCATTTCTGGCGCCAGCGGGTGACTGCGGTCGCCAACATTCCGCTGATCGCCTTCTTCGTCATCGTCCTGGTGATGCTGCAGGGTGCCGACTACGAGACGGCGCGGTCGTTCATCGGCTCGCCGCTGGTCGCCATCGCCATGCTGCTCGTTCTGCTGGCGGGCATCTACCACATGAAGCTCGGGATGCAGGTCATCATCGAGGACTATGTGCCGGGCGAACTGGCGCGCGTCATCTGGCTGATGGCCAACACCTTCTTCTGCGCGATCATCGGGTTCGCCTCGGTCTTCGCGATCATCAAAATCAGCGTCGGGAGCTGAATTCATGGCAGCATCGAACGCGAGCAGCGGTCCGTCGGTCGGCGGGCGCTCCTACGAATATGTCGACCACGAGTTCGACGTGGTTGTTGTCGGCGCCGGCGGCGCGGGTCTGCGCGCCACCCTCGGCATGGCCGAGCGCGGTCTGAAGACCGCCTGCATCTCGAAGGTTTTTCCGACCCGCTCGCACACCGTCGCGGCGCAGGGCGGCATCGCGGCCAGTCTCGTCAACATGACGCCGGACAACTGGCAGTGGCACATGTACGACACGGTGAAGGGCTCCGACTGGCTCGGAGACACCGACGCCATGGAGTATCTTGCCCGCGAAGCGCCCAAGGCGGTCTACGAACTCGAACACTACGGCGTGCCGTTCTCGCGCAACGAGGAGGGCAAGATCTATCAGCGCCCCTTCGGCGGCCACATGCAGAATTTCGGTGACGGCCCGCCGGTGCAGCGCACCTGTGCCGCCGCCGACCGCACCGGTCACGCGATCCTGCACACGCTGTATGGCCAGTCGCTCAAGCACAACGCGGAATTCTACATCGAGTATTTCGCGCTCGACCTGATCATGTCCGAGGATGGCGTGTGCCAGGGCGTGATGGCCTGGAACCTCGACGACGGTACCATTCATCGCTTTTCCGCCAAGATGGTGGTTCTGGCGACCGGCGGTTACGGCCGCGCCTTCTTCTCCGCCACCTCCGCACATACCTGTACGGGTGACGGCGGCGGCATGGTGTCGCGCGCGGGCCTTCCGTTGCAGGACATGGAGTTCGTGCAGTTCCATCCGACCGGCATTTACGGCTCGGGCTGCCTGATCACCGAGGGCGCGCGCGGCGAAGGCGGCTATCTGGTCAATTCCGAAGGCGAGCGCTTCATGGAGCGCTACGCGCCGTCGGCCAAGGATCTGGCTTCGCGCGACGTCGTTTCGCGCTGCATGACGCTGGAGATCCGCGAAGGCCGCGGCGTGGGCCCGAAGAAGGACCACATCTTCCTGCACCTCGATCACCTCGATCCCGCGCTGTTGCACGAGCGCCTTCCGGGCATTTCCGAATCGGCCAAGATCTTCGCCGGCGTCGATCTGACCCGCGAGCCGATCCCGGTGCTGCCGACGGTGCACTACAACATGGGCGGCATCCCGACGAACTACTGGGGCGAGGTGCTCAATGCCGACGCCGCCAACCCCGACCGCATCCAGCCCGGTCTGATGGCCGTCGGCGAGGCGGGTTGCGCCTCCGTGCATGGCGCCAACCGGCTCGGCTCCAATTCGCTGACCGATCTGGTGGTCTTCGGACGCGCCGCCGCCATCCGCGCGGCCGAGGTCGTGGACCCGAAGTCCGCTGTGCCGACACCGAACGAGGCTTCCTGCGACAAGATCATGGAGCGCTTCGACCGGCTGCGTCACGCCAACGGCTCGATCCCGACGGCGGAGTTGCGCGAGAAGATGCAGCAGGCGATGCAGACCGATGCGGCGGTGTTCCGCACCCAGGAAAGCCTAGAGCAGGGCTGCAAGCGGATTTCCGAGATCTGGGGCGAACTGCCGGACGTCAAGGTCACCGATCGCTCGATGATCTGGAATTCCGACCTGGTGGAGACGCTGGAACTGGAAAACCTGATGGCCAATGCGATCACCACGGTCTACGGCGCGGAAGCGCGCAAGGAAAGCCGTGGCGCGCATGCCCGCGAGGACTACAAGGACGGGCCGTTCGCCGGCCGCGACGACGTCAACTGGCGCAAGCACACGCTGGCCCGCGTCTCGGAGAAGGGCGACGTGAGCCTGGACTATCGTCCCGTCGTCACGGAGCCGCTGACCAAACCGGCCGACGGCGGCATCGACCCGAAGAAAATCGCGCCGAAAGCGCGCGTCTACTGAGCCGTGCCGCGCCCGGACCCTTCGTCCCGGCCGCGTCATGACTGGCAAACCGGATCCCGCCTGTGACAAGCGCCGCGATCATGCCTGACACGTCGAGCCCCTTCGGCACCTACCGTGCCGAGGGTGTCGTGCGCATGGCCTGGAAGCTGGCCGACCGGCATGACCTGTCGGCGGGCCTGCGCAAGCGCGTGCGACGGTTCGTTTCGATGCTGTTTCGCGGCCCCTACGACACCGAGGTCGAGGGCCTGCGCTTCCGGATCTATCCGGCGGAGAATTACGACGACCGCAAGATGCTGGCCAAGGGACGGCTGCCAGAGAAGGCAGAGCACGCCATGCTGGCGCCTTTTCTGGGTGCGGGCGTGACGTTTGTCGACGTCGGGGCCAACATCGGCGCCTATGCGCTGTTCGCGGCCCAAAAGGGCGCGCACGTCTTGGCAGTCGAAGCCAATCCGGCGACGGCGTCGAAGCTCGCGTTCAACATCGCCGCCAATGCGGACGCAGACGCGCCGCGCACGGTTCGCGTGATTGAAAGTGCCGCGGGCGAGACCGAGAGCACGCTGACCTTGTGGCTCGAGCCGACCAACTGCGGCTTTGCCACGCTGGTCGAGGATCTGGCGCGAAGTGAATTCGCGGGCAACTGGCGGCCGCTCGAGGTTTCCGTGCGGCCGCTCGCCGATCTGCTTTCCGATGCCGGGGTTGATTGCGCCGATGTTCTAAAGATCGACGTCGAGGGCTTCGAGGATCGGGTTCTTCTGCCGTATCTGCGGGCGCGCGAAAAGGCCAAGTGGCCGCGCGCCGTGATGCTTGAAACAAACTGCCAGGCGCATTGGGCCGAGGATTGCCTCTCCTTCCTGGAGATCTCGGGTTACCGGTGCGTGGGCGAAACACAAGACAACGGGTTTTTCGTCCTCACGGACTGAGACCGACAAGGGCCCCGCTTGTGACCGGGGCCGCAACGCGGAGCGACGATATGGTTCAGCTGACGCTTCCCAAGAATTCCAAGGTGGGCGAGGGCAAGGTCTGGGACAAGCCGTCCGGTGCGACGGATGTGCGGGAATACCGGATCTACCGCTGGAACCCGGACGACGGCGCCAATCCGCGTGTCGACACCTATTACGTCGATCAGGACGATTGCGGGCCGATGGTGCTCGACGGTCTGATCTACATCAAGAACAAGATCGATCCGACGCTGACCTTCCGTCGCTCGTGCCGCGAGGGCATCTGCGGGTCCTGCGCCATGAACATCGACGGCACCAACACGCTCGCGTGCACCAAGGGGCTGGACGAGATCAAGGGTGCGGTGAAGATCTACCCGCTGCCGCACATGCCGGTGGTCAAGGACCTGGTGCCGGACCTCACGCGCTTCTACGCGCAGCACCGCTCCATCGAGCCGTGGCTGAAGACGGTGACGCCCGAGCCGCAGAAGGAATGGCTGCAGAGCCACGAGGACCGCGCCAAGCTCGACGGCCTTTACGAGTGCATCCTGTGCGCCTGCTGCTCGACCTCCTGCCCCAGCTACTGGTGGAACGGCGACCGCTATCTCGGCCCGGCCATCCTGCTGCAGGCCTACCGTTGGCTCATCGACAGCCGTGACGAGGCCACCGGCGAGCGTCTGGACAATCTCGAAGACCCCTTCCGGCTGTATCGCTGCCACACGATCATGAACTGCTCGCAGGCGTGCCCCAAGGGGCTGAACCCGGCCAAGGCGATTGCAGAGATCAAGAAGATGATGGTGGAGCGCCGGGTCTAGAGTCTCGCCGTTCGCAATCGATGACGCTTGAAAGGCCGTCCCTGGGGGGGCGGCCTTTTTATTGCAGGGCCGTGCCCCGCGTTGGCCCGAATTTGGCCGGAAACGATCACGGTTCCTCCGTATTTTGGACGAAGCCTTGCGGCTTTCTTTGTGGTGTTGGATTACTCATAGCGGAGGTCGGGGGATGGCCGTCAAAGAAGATGCGGCGGTTGCGCGTGCGGTGCGCCTGCCGGCCACGAAGTTCATTGCCATTGGATGTCTCACGGTTCTGTTGCTGGTGCCGGCCATGCTGGTGTGGGGCCTGGTCGAGGATCGGGCAGACCGGGCGCGTGATGTCGGCCATGACATCGCCAATGCCTGGGGGCGGGAGCAATCGGTGGTCGGTCCGGTTCTGGCCGTGCCCTTCGTGACCCGCGTGGCGCTTCCCACGGCGGAAAGTCATGATGGAGCGCGCTTCCGCACGAGCCGCAGCATCGTCTTTGTGTTTCCCGAGATCCTTGACATCGCGGCCGACGCGAAGGTGGAGGAACGGCATCGTTCGATCTTCAGGTTGCCGGTGTTTCGCGGCACGATCGACGTGAAGGGCCGCTTTGCGCCCGTGGCGATCGATCCCGACAGCCTGCCGACCGAAGGCAGCGTTACCGTGTTGGCGGACGAGGCTTACCTGATCGTCGGAATTGGCGACGTGCGCGCGATCAAGAACGATGTTGCCATGCGCATTGACGGCGGCGAGCCGCGTCTCTTCGCGCCGGGATCAGGCGGCGCCGACCAGATGGTGAGCGGGACGCCCCATGGATCGACGATCCGCCTGCCGGTGAGCGAGAGTGAATGGCGCGGCGGATTTTCGTTCGCCACGCAGCTGGTCCTCAACGGTTCGCGCGCGATCGCATTCGCACCCGCCGGGCAGTCGACGACCGTCGCCATGACATCGGACTGGCCGCATCCGGGCTTTGCCGGCGACTTTCTGCCCGACGCACACGCGATCTCCGACGAGGGGTTCTCGGCGCAGTGGTCGGTGCCCTATCTGGCGCGCGGGATCGCGGGTTCGGTCGTTGCAGGCACTCTGCCGCTCGACGCGTCCATCGAGATCAATTTCGTCGATCCGCTGAGCATTTATCAGACCGTCGCCAGGGCGTTGAAATACGCGGTCGCCTTCTTCGGGCTGACATTCATGGCCGTGTTCGTCCTGGAATTGCGGTCGGGCTGGCGGTTGCACTGGATCCAGTATCTGTTGGTGGGCTTCGCGCTGGTTGTGTTCTTCGTCCTGTTGCTGGCTCTTACCGAACACGTGGGCTTCGCCTGGGCCTATCTGATCGCCTTCCTGGCGACAACGACGCTTGTCGGGACCTATGTCGGCAGCACCACCGGCAGCCGGAGTTCGGGCACCACGACGGCTTTCGCGCTCGCGGTCATCTACGGGGTGCTCTATCTGATCCTCAACGATGAGGACTATGCGCTGCTGGCGGGTTCGATCGTTGCCTTTGTCGCCCTCGCGGCAACGATGCTGGCCACCCGCAATGTCGACTGGTCGGGTGCAAAGCCTTTGGCACCACCCGCTTCCGCGACCGACAGCTGACGGATAGGCGGCCCGAAAAAATGCCCGGGCTCATCCATCACAACCCATCACCTTCGCGCGAGACGGATGCCGCGGCGGGTGACGGCGCGCGCGGAAGGGCTTATGTGAATCGCTGACAGTTGTTCGGAGGTCCCCCATGCGCTCGATCGTTTACGCCGCCGCTCTCGCCCTGACCGGAATGCTTCCGGGATTTGCCGCCGCCCCGGCATATGCGGAGACCGCGATTTTCGCCGGCGGCTGCTTCTGGTGCGTGGAATCGGATTTCGATCACGTGGCCGGCGTCAGCGAGACGATCTCCGGCTATTCCGGCGGCACGACCGAAAATCCGACCTACCGCAACCATTCGGCGGGCGGCCATCGGGAGGTGGTGAAGATCACCTTCGACCCCTCCGTCGTCAGTTACCGCAAGCTCGTCGATATTCTCCTGCGCTCGGTCGATGTGACCGATGACGGCGGCCAGTTCTGCGATCGCGGCTTCTCATACACCACCGCCATTTACGCGCTCGACGATGCCCAGGCGGATGCCGCGCGCGCTGCCATCGATGCCGCGCAGATGTCGCTGGGCAGAGACATCGTCACGCCGGTGGAGCAGGCTGGCGCCTTCTGGCCGGCGGAGGAGTATCACCAGGGCTACTACATGAGCCAGGAGCGCACCCTGTCGCGCTTCGGCTATGTGACCCGCGCCGCCGCCTACAAGGGCTACCGCGAGGGCTGCGGCCGCGACGCGCAGGTGCGCGCGGTCTGGGGTGACCAGGCGTTTGAGGGGATCGCGCACGAGGGATCGTAGCGCGGTCCACGCAGCCGGAGCCGGGGAGGCGCGCACGGCGGTTCCCGGTCACGCCGGTTTCGCGAACTCCGGAATCGCGCCCGCATCTTCCATGACGCGGCTGTTGCGTTGCTGGATATCAAGGTCTTGATGCAACCGCCCGCGGCCGGCGTCGTGCCGAAACTGCGGCTGCATTATCGCGCAAGATCCTGTTTCTGATTTTTTGATCCAATAATCACTGTTGGCGCGGATCGCGCAGCCGTGACGGATTTTCCGGCGTTCAGCGGCCGGCCACGCCGTACACCAGCAGTTCCACGACGCCGGAGCAATCGGCCCTCAGGCGCGCCTGCCGCGTCGGGCCGAGCCGCTGGGGAAAGCGGAAGGGCATCATGGCGGTCTGGACAAGCTCCGCGGTGCGTGCCGGATCGCGCAGGGGAAACACGCCCGTGTCACGGCCATTGCGCAGGATCGCGGTTAGCGGCCCGCGCAGCCGGCGCAACAATCTGCCCCAGAATTCCGTGCGTTTCTCGGATACTGCGGTGAGACAGCTCAGGAATCCGGCGTTGTTCTCGGAAAATCGGTAGGTGGTGTCGAATTCCAGCAGCAAGGCCTGGGTCATCTGTTCGGTGGCCGGCGCTTCCTGCGCGATTCCCATCTCGATGGTCGCGATGATCTCCTCGACGGCCCCTTCCACCACCGCGCAGGCGAGCGCGATCTTGCTGTCGTAGAAATTGTAGATATGCGCCATCGAGATCGAGCAATCCGCGGCGATATCGGCAAGCGAGGTCTTGGTGAAGCCGTCGCGGCGAAACCGTCTGGCCGCCGCGTTGAGGATCATCGCCGATTTGTCGATGGTAGGCTTCATGTCGTCCCGGGAGCTTGAACTGCGGTACGTGCTGCTGCCTGTGAATAATCACAAAGAAAATCAATAATCAATCGCTGGATCGGTTGGCGGACCGGCAGACCGTGCGGCCAAAGGTCTCTGCCTGGCCACGGGCGTGGCGTGGCGCGGCATCGGCGCATCCGATTCCGGTTGCCATGTCAGCGGATTGGCCGCCGCCGCGGCCGCCCTGAAAATACCATCCCGTTGTCACATCCGCGTCGGCAGAGCGGCCTATATCACGCTCGCAGGCAGGGCGCCGGGGCCCTCGGACCGAGACACTCCGGCCGAGACGGCGCGCTGGGAGACGATCGCGGAGCCCTGATCCGCACCGATGAGCTGGACCGCCGATCAGATGCGGCGCGCGGGAGAGGATGGTATGTCGACGAAATCGATTTTGTTCGTGTGTCCGGACAACGCGGTGCTTGGCCCGATGGCCGAAGCCTGCATGAATGCGGCCGGCAAGGGTCGGATCCGGGCCTTCTCCGCGGGGCGTGCGCCTGCGGCCCGGCTTCATCCGGGCGTCGACAGGCTGCTGCGGCGTGAAGGCTTCCAGACCGACGTCCTGGCGCCAAAATCCTGGGATATCTTCGCCCTGCCGCATGCGCCGACCGTCGACATGGTCATTGCGTTGAGCGAAGAGGTTGATGGCGATCGGCAGCCGTGCTGGACCGGTGCGCCCCGTCATTGCCTGTGGGATGTGGCTGAGGCCGCGCCGTGTGCGCTGCCGGTTGATGAGCAGTTCCGGCGCATTCGACTGGCGGTGCGGCGATTTCTGGCCAATCCGCTGGTGAATTGACACCGGGTAGGTGCCGACCGTGCATGACTGCTGCCCGTTGTCGGGTGTCTCGAGCGAGATATTTCGCGCCCGGGACCCGTTTACGCCGCAATTGAGCACCATTGCCAACCGTTGTGCGTAATCCTGAAGCCTTTGTTAGGATTCATGGTTAATATTGGGGCAGACATCGATAGTGGGAGCGATACGGTATGACCAGAAACGCAGTCGTTGCGATCGTCATCGGCGTGACGGCGTTGGTCGGCGGCTGCCAGCGGCTCAACTACGGGCCGCGGGTGGACCCGTTGCCCGCCGTTCCGGCGCAACCTGTCGCTGACGGCGGCGCGCTGCAACCGCTGGTGCTGACACCGGATCCCTCGCAGACCGCGCCGGGCGGCCCCTATGCGCAAGACCCGTATCTCGCCGACCCGAACGCCGGCGACCCGGCGCTGGCCGGTGATCCGGCCCAGAATGGCGGTGCCTCCGAGGGAACGCAGGTGGCGAACGTGCC
>JBFHII010000029.1:0-13183 GCA_041596535.1 Breoghania sp.
ACCTTCTTTTCCTCTTCGTCCCACTCGTAGAACGGGAAATCGACGATCCATGCGAGCGCGAAGCGATCTTCGTCGATGAGGTTGAGATCCTCACCGACGCGGGTGCGCGCGCTGCCGGCAAAGCCGGAAAACTTCTTCGGGTCGCCCGCCGCAAAGAAACAGGCATCGCCCGGCTTCAGGCCAAGCTGCAGGCGGATCGCCTCGGTGCGCTCTTCGCCGATGTTCTTGGCGACGGGACCTGCACCGGCGATCTTGCCATCCTCGAGACGCCAGAAGATGTAGCCCAGGCCCGGTTGGCCTTCCTTCTGCGCCCAGGAGTTCATGCGGTCGCAGAAAGCGCGGCTGCCGCCGGTCGGCGCGGGGATCGCCCAGACCGCACCGCGCGGATCATTGGCAAGGATGTTGGCGAAGACCTTGAAGCCCGAGCCGCGGAAATGTTCCGACACATCCTGCATCTCGATCGGATTGCGCAGGTCCGGCTTGTCGGAGCCGTATTTCAGGATTGCCTCGTCATAGGGAATGCGGGGGAATTCCTGGGTAACCGGCTTGCCGTCCGCGAACTCCTCGAACACGCCCTTAAGCACCGGCTCCATGGCGGCGAAGACGTCTTCCTGCTCGACAAAGCTCATTTCCAGATCGAGCTGGTAGAACTCGCCCGGCAGCCGGTCGGCGCGCGGGTCTTCGTCACGGAAGCACGGCGCAATCTGGACGTAGCGATCGAAGCCCGACATCATCAGCAGCTGCTTGTACTGCTGCGGCGCCTGCGGCAACGCATAGAACTTGCCGGGATGAATCCGAGATGGCACCAGGAAGTCGCGCGCGCCTTCGGGAGACGACGCGGTCAGGATCGGCGTCTGGTACTCGGTGAAACCGATGTCGCCCATGCGGTTGCGGATCGAGGAGATGATCTTCGAGCGCGTCTTGATGTTGGCGTGCAGGGTTTCGCGGCGCAGATCGATGAAGCGGTATTTCAGCCGGGTCTCTTCCGGATACTCCTGCTCACCGAACACCGGCAGCGGCAGCTCCTTGGCAGCGCCCAGCACTTCCATCTCGCGGATGAAGACCTCGATGTGGCCCGTCGGCAGGTTCGGATTGATGGTTTCCTCGGTGCGCTTCTTCACCTCGCCGTCAATGCGAATGACCCATTCGGAGCGTACCGTTTCGGCCAGCTTGAAGGCGTCCGAATCCGGATCCACGACGCATTGCGTCAGACCATAGTCGTCGCGCAGATCGATAAACAGAAGGCCGCCGTGATCGCGCACCCGGTGCACCCATCCGGAGATGCGGACGCTCTCGCCGACGTGGGTTTCGCGCAGCTCTTCGCAAGTATGGCTCCGGTAGCGATGCATGGATTCCTCAGGCGATTTTCAAGGGGCCGCAAGCCGGAATTCGGGAACGGCCGCGGGCCGGTAAATGACCGCCGCAGAAGACATGCCACGCCGCCAATGTCAAGGGTGCGCGCCTTTGCGCACCGCTCTCCGGCACCTCCCCGTCACCCGCGGGGACTGTCGCCGGGCGCCCGGGCTGAGGGCCTTCGACGCCGCCCGCATGCGACGATCTCGGTCGAATCGGCTCGCCCGGCCGCCGCTTTGCCAGCGCCGCCCCTTGAGCACAGTGCCGTGTGGCCGTAAACCTGTCACTGTGAAATCCGGATACTCGATCAACCCACCGCAGACCGGCTGAATCTCTCACATTCTGCAATTCCGCCAATCCGCATGGCCCGTTACGGGGCGACAAGCCGAGAAACCTGCGCTATAGCTGCCGACCATCATGAAACCAATCACGACGACTGAAGATCTCGCCAAAGCCTGTGCCGGTTTCGCCCGCCACGAATACGTGACGGTCGATACGGAGTTCATGCGCGAAAGCACATTCTGGCCGATCCTGTGCCTGATCCAGCTGGCCGGCCCGGACGATGCGGTGACCGTTGACCCGATGGCGGACGGTATCGATCTCGAACCGTTCTTCGCCTTGATGCGCGATGAATCGGTCATGAAGGTGTTTCACGCCGCGCGGCAGGACATCGAGATCGTTTATCACCTGGGCAATTTCGTACCCCATCCCGTGTTCGACACCCAGGTGGCGGCGATGGTCTGCGGGTTCGGCGATTCGATCTCCTACGACCAGTTGGTCAGCCGTGTCAGCGGCGCCCGGATCGACAAGACACACCGGTTCACGGACTGGGCCCGGCGGCCACTGACCGACAAGCAGCTTGCCTATGCGCTTGCCGACGTGACGCATCTTCGCGACGTCTACCGGTTCCTGCAGGCCAATCTCGAGGAACAGGGCCGCAGCCATTGGGTGCGCGAGGAGATGGAAGTCCTCACTTCGCCGTCGACCTACGAAATGCATCCGGAGAACGCCTGGAAACGCCTCAAGATGCGCGTGCGCAAGCCGATTGAACTTGCGGCAATGCGCGATCTCGCCGCCTGGCGCGAAAGCGAGGCGCAGCGCCGCGACGTGCCGCGCGGCCGGGTGTTGAAGGACGATGCCATCTACGAGCTCGCCTCGCAGCAGCCCAAGGACACGAACGCGCTTGCGGCCTTGCGGACGATCCCGCGTGGCTACGAACGCTCCAAGGCGGCGGATGAAATCCTCGCTGTCCTGCGCAAGACCGCGAAGACACCGAAGGACGAACTGCCGCAACTGCCACGCGGCAAGGCCGCGCCTGACGGCTCCGCCGCTGCGGTCGACCTTCTGAAGGTGTTGCTGAAACTCACCACGGAAGCCGAGGGCGTGGCGGCGAAGATCATTGCGACCGTCGACGATCTGGAAAAGATCGCGGCGGACGACAAGGCCGACGTTCCGGCATTGTCGGGATGGCGTTTCGAGCTGTTCGGCAAGAACGCGCTGAAACTGAAGCGCGGAGAACTGGCCCTCGCCTTCCAGGGCAAGCGGATCATCGCGGTGGACAGAACGCCGGATGATGAGACGAATGAGCACGCAAAGACGGCGGCCGAATAGCCGCCGCTTGGAGTTTACGGCATAACGCGGATCGCGGCGCTCAGGCCGAACATCTTCGCCAGCCGAGACAACCGTTTGGCAAGCCGCTCGCCATCCAGCGCGCCGAGGTCCGGCGGCAACCGCAATTCCAGCGTGCCGTCCTCGACCGCCAATTCGGTGCGTTCGATAATTCCGGGCGCCGATCCCGTAATCAGGTAGGCGACACGCAGGCTCGCGCCCAGAACGCGCGCGCGTTCCTTCAGGCGCAGCGATGCCAGCTCCCGAAATCCGGGGCTCAACGCTTCATCAAAAGGTCCTGCGTGCCGGTAGTAGACCGCCAGCGCCAGGTAAGCCCGTCCGGGATGGTCGACACCCGTGAACGCGGCGTTTGAAATGATGCTGAGGCTCTGTTCGCCGCGGTATTCGGGATGCGCCCGCCAGCCGATATCCGCCAGCAGGCACGCAGTCGCGCGCAGCCGCTTCTCCCCGTCCGTTTCCTCGACACCGAGGACGGCGAAGGCTTGCTCGGTCCAGTTCACCAGCTCGCGTGCATGACGAGGGGAACGGGCGCGCAGCACCGCGAACTCATGCCCGGCGGTCATCAGCGGATCGAGGAGCTTTTCTTCCTCAGGCAATTGTTCGTAAAGCAGCCCCTCACGCACACCCAGCGCCGACATGACGATGCGGCTCGGCTTCGCCTTGCGGATCACCTGTTCCAGTACCGCAGCTCCGTATGGCAAAAGCGAACGGCGCTGCTTGGACACCACCTCGATGCAGTCGAGCGCGGCCACGTCCGAATGGGTGATGACCTGACAGAACTCAAGCGCCTCGTCAGCGTCGATCGTGTAATGGTCTATGACATGCAGCGGATAGCCCGTCTGGGCCATGTGGAGACGCGCCAGGGACCGCCACGTGCCGCCGACGGCATAAAATTCCCGGCCGGCGCCGATGGACAGCCAGTCCGCGCCATCCAGGGCATCGCCGACCAGTGCGACCGCCTTCTTGATGGATCCTTCGGCCGCTTCCTGCAGCCGGATCCCGCCGAGCGGATAGGTCAGGCCCTTGCCGATCTCGCGGCCGCTGACCGAGACAAGCTCCAGGCTTCCGCCACCGAGGTCCCCGACGATTCCATCGGGTTTCCACATGCCGGCGATGACGCCAAGCGCCGATTGATACGCCTCGGCCTTGCCGGTGAGCATCTTGACGGATGTGCCGCAGATTTCCTCAACGCGCTCGATGAATTCCGTGCCGTTCTCGGCATCGCGCACGGCCGCTGTCGCGACGATCAGCAGCTTGACCACGCCAAGCTGGTCGCACAGCTGGCGAAAGCGCCTCAGCGCGCGCAGAGCGGAATCAATGGACGCGTCGGACAGACGATTCGTCGCGCCGACACCGCGGCCCAGCCCGGCGAGGACTTTCTCGTTGAACAGCACGGTGGGCGCCCGCGAAAGGCGCTCGAAGACCACCAGGCGGATCGAGTTGGACCCGATGTCGATGACGGCAACCTCACCGTCACCGGGCAAGCGTCCCGGTGCGGCGTCGTCGGATACCATCATACTATCAAGGGCGCTTCTTGGTGCGTCCGCCAAACAGCTTTGGGGAGTGATTTCTGAGTGCTTTGCCACGGCCCGACAATGATGGGTAGGTCATGAAGTATTGGTGTGCGTTAAATGGTTCTTCGCCATTTTGCGGCACTATGCGCTCATGACCGCCATCGGGCAAGACGCGCCAGCTGTGCAGGTTGTCTTTCATGTTCGCAACCATGATCTGGTCGAGGATTTGCTCATGCACGGTCGGGTTCTCGATCGGCGTGGCGGCTTCCACCCGGCGGTCGAGATTGCGCGGCATCATGTCGGCCGAACTGATGTAGATCTTGGCTTCCGGCGACGGCAGGCCGGCTCCATTGCCGAAGCAGAAGATGCGGCTGTGCTCCAGAAATCGGCCGACGATCGATTTCACCCGGATGTTTTCCGACAACCCCGGAATGCCGGGCCGCAGACAACAGATTCCGCGAATTACCAGATCGATTTGCACGCCGGCGCAGCTCGCATCATACAGCGCGTCGATCACCGTCGCGTCGACGAGCGCGTTCATCTTCATCCAGATCTGGGCCGGCCGGCCCGCGCGCGCATGGTCGATTTCCGCCTGCGTCAGTTCGAGCACCCGCGCGCGCAGGCTGATCGGCGAGATTGCCACCTTCTGCAGTGCCACCGGTTCGGCGTATCCGGTGATGTAGTTAAAGATTTTCGCCACATCCTGCGCAATCAACGGGTCAGCGGTGAAGAACGACAGATCGGTGTAAATTCGCGCCGTGATCGGGTGGTAGTTGCCGGTTCCTATGTGGCAGTAGCTGGTCAACTTGCCCTGCTCGCGCTTCACCACCATGGACAACTTGGCGTGCGTCTTGAATTCGATGAAGCCGTAGACCACCTGCACGCCGGCGCGTTCGAGATCGCGTGCAAGCCGGATGTTCGCTTCCTCGTCGAACCGTGCCTTCAGTTCGATGAGCGCGGTGACGGACTTGCCCGCTTCGGCGGCCTCGGACAGCGCCTTGACGATGGGGGAATCGCTCGACGTCCGGTACAGCGTCTGCTTGATCGCCACGACATCCGGATCCTGCGCGGCCTGGCGCAGGAACTGCACCACGACGTCGAAGGACTCATATGGGTGGTGGACAAGGAAATCCTTCTCGCGGATAGCGGCGAAGCAATCACCGCCATGCTCGCGCACCCGCTCGGGGAAACGCGCGGTATAGGGCGGAAACTTCAGGTCGTCCCGTTCCACCTTCACCAGTTCCGACAGATCGTTGAGCGCCAGAAGCCCCTCGGTGAGGAACACATCGCTATCCTCGACGCCCAAGGCGCCCGCCACGAAATTGCGCAGCGGTTCGGGGGTGGCCCCCTCGATTTCAAGCCGGATCGCCGATCCGCGACGACGCTGCTTCAGCGCGCTTTCGAAAAGCCGCACCAGGTCCTCAGCCTCTTCGGAGATTTCCAGATCGGAATCGCGGATCACCCGGAAGGCGCCATGGCCGCGAACCTCGTAGCCGGGAAACAGCCGCGTGATGAACAATCCAAGCGTGTTCTCGATGGTGATGAAACGGTGCGAGCGCGTGCGGCGGTTGTCGGCGTTGGGAAGCGCGACAAAGCGCTGCAACTGGCCGGGAATGCGCAACAGCGCGGTCATATTGGCGCGGCCCGACTTCTTCTGCAGATCGAGGATCAGCGAGAATCCGAGATTGGGAATGAACGGGAACGGATGCGCCGGGTCGATCGCCAGCGGCGTCAGCACCGGAAAGATGTGCGTCAGAAAGTAGGTCTCGAGCCACGCCATGTCCTTGGCGGAGAGCTCGGACGCCTCCACCAGCACGATGCTCTCGGAGGCCAGATCGCCCTTGAGGGACTGCCAGCGGCGGTGCTGCTCGTTCTGCAGCGTCTTCACCGCGGCACTGATCTCGACCAGCTGCTCACTCGGGGTGCGGCCGTCGTCGCTCACCGAACGCACGCCGGCGCGTTCCTGTGCCTTCAGGCCGGCAAAGCGGACCATGAAGAACTCATCGAGATTGTTGGCGGAAATCGACAGAAACCGCAGCCTCTCGAGAAGCGGATGGTTCTCATTGGACGATTCCTCGAGAACGCGATGGTTGAACTGCAGCCACGACACTTCGCGATTGATAAAGCGTTCCGGGCTCGTGCGCAGATCCACCGGGATATCCGGTGTTCTGGCAGCGGCCCTGGTCCTTGCCCGTGCCGGAGCACGTGTCTTGTTCGCGGTGGTCGGCGCGTCTTCCATGCATCATCTCCAAATTCGGAATTGTCATACATAGAACGGAATTATGACACTCTTTTCACCGTCGTGGAGATTTCCGGCACCTTTGTGCATCGGTTCGCGAATTCGTTACTCCAGCGCGCTCAGAACCTCGGCCGCAATCTTGCGGTTGATCTTCTTGCGCGCGGCGAGAGCGGCCCTGTCCACATCGGCAACGATCCTGTTCGCTGCCTCCAGCGAGCGCTCCATGCGGATCACCAGGAAATCGATGACCGATGCCTCCACCGGCAACTGGCGGTCTGAAAACAGCTTCACGAGGACCCGGCGCAGCAGGTCGTCGTCCGGTTCGCGAACTTCCACCGGCGTCGCCAGCCGCAATCGCGACGCCAGGTCCGGCAGGTCGAGATTCCACGAAGCGGGCCAGGTCCGGCTGGTCAGCAGCATCGAATGCCCCGCCTCACGGGTGGCGTTCATCAGGTGAAACAGCGCCGTCTGGTCGAGCCCGCTCTGATGCGCGTCTTCCACCGCGACCGGGCCGCGCCGCGCGAGCGACAGAATGTCGGTGGAGCCGAGATCCGCCGCCGCCACGACGCTTGCCTGTGAACACTCGCGCCAGATCGACACGAGATGGGTCTTTCCGGCGCCCACCGGCCCCGCGATCAGCGCGTAGGCCGACGGCCAGTTCGGCCAGCTGACAACCAGCTCGAAGGCCGCCCGGTTGGATTCGCCGACCAGAAAATCATCCCGGCCCAGCGCCGCCTCATGCGGCAGTTCGAATGGCAATTGGGCCGGATCGCCGTTTGCGCTCATTGCTCCGCGCTTTCTGTCTTGGAAACACGACGCGCCGCTCCATGATACAGCGCGCTGCTCAGATACTGCTCCAGCGCGAATCGGGCAAGCACGCCGATCGCGGCGGATGCCGGCACCGCGATCAGCATGCCCACAAAGCCGAACAGATAGCCGAAGGCGAACAGCGCGAACATCAGCCACACCGGATGCAGCCCCACCCGTGTGCCCACCAGCTTGGGCTGGAGAATGTTACCCTCGAGGAACTGGCCTACGAGAAAGATCCCGAGCACGATCGCCACCATCGGCCAGTCCGGCCAGAACTGCACGATGGCCACGACCAGCGAAACCAGCAGTCCAAGCGTTGCGCCGACGAACGGAATGAAGCTGACCAGCCCCGCACCGATGCCGATCAGCAGGCCGAACTTCAATCCGACCAGAACCAGGCCGATGGCATAGAAGGCACCGAGCAGGAGGCAGACACTGACCTGCCCGCGCACGAACCCGGACACGGCGGCATCCATTTGTCCGACAAGCCGCCGGATCTCGTCGCGGTGGTCGCGCGGCAGCCAGCCGTCGATCTTGTCGACGATGTCGTTCCAGTCGTAGATCAGATAGAAGGCGACCACCGGGGTGACCACGATCAGCGACATCAGCGAAATCAGTGCCTGACCGCCGCTCCACAGAGATTTCAGGATGTCGCCGAGCCAGCCCGCGCCCTGCCCGACAAGATTGCCCAGGGAGGTCTTGAGGTCCTGCGTGGTCATTCCGGTAAGGCGCCCGAGCCGGTCGCCGAGCTGATTGAACAGAAGCTCCTGCAACCGCTGCACATAGCCCGGCATGTCGGCCGTCAGACCCGACAGCTGATGGCCGAGCACCGGTACCAGCATCACGAAGAACGCCACGAACAGCAGCACGAAGACGAAAAGAATGGTCAGCGTGGCCAGCAGCCGGTTGAAGCCATAGTCTTCCAGCCTGTCGGCCACGGGATCGAGCAGGTAGGCCAGCGCCATCCCCGCAACGAACGGCAGCAGGATCGCGCGGAACACCAGGAGAAAGGCGATGAAGGCCGCAAACGCCAGAAGCCAGAAGAGGATGTGCTTCCTGAGACTCATCGCATCCAGCTCCCACCTTGCCAGCAACGGCGGCCCTCGCCTCGACCGTCCGCCGGCGTTTCAAACGTCATGGCACGGTTTGCGCTCGGTCACCGCTGCGGCTCCGCCGCCATGTGCCGAACCCACTCCACGAGATAGGCGCCGGTGGAGATCACCGTCAACAGCCCCGTAAGACCGACCATCAGCAGCTTCGTGTGTCCCAAAGGCACCGCGAAGGCATGAGAGCCCAACACCATGCTCGCCAGCACGATCTGCGCCGCCGTGTTGGCTTTCGACACCATAAGCGGTCGGATTGTGACCGGACGGGCCACTGTCCACGACAAAATCACCGCGCCGACAATCAGGATATCGCGGCTGACCACCGCGATCACCAGCCATGTGGGCAATTCGCCGATAATCGCAAGGCATACATAGATGGTCACCAGCAACGCCTTGTCGGCGAGCGGATCGAGATAGGCCCCGAGTTCCGATTCCGCTCCAAGGGTCCGCGCGAGATAGCCATCCACCGCGTCGGAGGCGCCGGCGATCACAAAAACCCAGAACGCCCAAAGCAGATTGTGTTCGATGATCAGCCAGACGATCAGCGGCACGAGGAAAAGCCGGAACAGGGAGATCAGATTCGGGACCGTCATATGCCGTCATCCTGGGTCTGCAAGCCGGGTCAGGATCGCCCGCAAACGACCCATTTCGGGCGTCGCAGACGAATCACCATCGCTCGCGAAACTAACCATCATCGGCCTGCGGCGCTAATCCCGTTTGACTCCGGGGCGGGCAATCGGTTGGATGCGCCGAATCGTAACCGGGAATTCGCATCCATGAGCGACAAAAGCGCGGGCGCCGATGGCGGCCTGACCTATGCGCAATCAGGCGTCGACATCGACGCCGGCAACGCCCTCGTCAAGAAAATTGCCCCGTTCGTCAAGGCGACGGCGCGCGCCGGCGCGGACAGCGACATCGGCGGATTCGGCGGGTTGTTCGACCTGAAGGCCGCCGGGTTTGTCGATCCGATCCTGGTCGCCGCCAATGATGGGGTCGGCACCAAGCTGAAGATCGCGATCGAGACCGGCATTCACGACACCGTCGGCATCGATCTGGTTGCCATGTGCGTCAACGATCTCATCGTGCAGGGCGCGGAGCCGCTGTTCTTCCTCGACTACTTCGCCTGCGGGCGGCTCGATGTCGACGCGGCCGCGAGCATCGTCGAGGGGATCGCCAAGGGCTGCACGATGTCGGGCTCCGCGCTGATCGGTGGTGAAACGGCGGAAATGCCGGGCATGTATGCGGATGGCGATTATGATCTCGCCGGCTTCTCGGTGGGCGCGGTGGAGCGCGGCGGCTTGCTGCCGCGTCCCGACATCGGCCCCGGCGACGTCATCCTCGGCCTCGCATCCAACGGCGTGCACTCCAACGGCTTCTCGCTGGTCCGCCGCATCCGTGAGGCGTCCGGTCTGACGTGGACCGACACCGCCCCCTTCGATGAGACCAGGACCCTCGGCCGCGCGCTGCTGGAACCGACCCGGATCTACGTAAAGCCGCTGCTGGCAACACTGAAGCAGACCGCCGGCATCAAGGCGCTGGCGCATATCACCGGCGGCGGCCTGCCGGAAAACCTGCCCCGCGTGCTCCCCAAAACCGCAACGGCCCGCATCGATCTCGGCGCCTTGCCGGATCTGCCCGTCTTCAAATGGCTGGCGGCGACCGGCAATGTGGCTGAGCCGGAAATGCTGCGCACGTTCAACTGCGGCGTCGGCATGGTTGTCGTTGTTGCGGCCGACGCCGCCGACGCGGTCGTCCGCACCCTTGAGGGTGAAGGCGAGACAGTTGTTCGCCTGGGCATGATGAGCGACCGCGCGGACGAGGCCGTGATCTTCGATGGCAAGACGGGCTTCAGCGCGTGAGCGAGGGCGGCAAAAAGCGGGTCGCCATCCTGATTTCGGGCCGCGGCTCGAACATGGTGGCGCTGCTCGATGCCACCCGCGACCCGGCATTCCCGGCCGAAGTCGTGCTTGTCGCCTCCAATCGCCCGGATGCCGCCGGTCTGGCGCACGCCCGTGCGGCCGGGATCCCGACGGCCGCGATCGACCATACGACGTACGGCAAGGACCGCGCCGCCTTTGACGCGGCGATGAACGCGCTGCTTGTCGAGCACGATGTGGAGCTTGTCTGCCTCGCGGGCTTCATGCGGCTGCTCACACCGGGCTTCGTCGAGGCGTGGTCAGGCCGCATGATCAATGTTCATCCGGCGCTGCTGCCGTCGTTCAAGGGTCTGGATACCCATGCGCGAGCGCTAGAAGCCGGCGTCAAGATCCACGGCGCCACCGTTCATTTCGTTTCAAGTGAAATGGATGCCGGTGCGATCATCGTGCAGGGCGCGGTGCCGGTGCTCGATACCGACACCGAAGACGCGCTTGCCGCCCGCGTGCTCAACGTGGAGCACACGATCTATCCGATGGCACTCGGCTGGGTCGCGTCGGGCCGCGCCCGCCTCAACGGGCAGCGTGTGACGATCGAAGGGTCGGCGGATGCCGCCGGGGCGCTGATCTGCCCCGCCGGCTGAAACGCTGCGCTATTTGCACATTTTCATCGCGGCTGCGAGCTCGCGGCGCAGGCTGCGTGGCAGCGACGATCCAAAGCTGACGCGCTCGACATCGCTCGGCTTCAACGCGGCCAGCGCCTTCTTTGACGCGCATTGACAGCGCTTGACCACCCCGTCGGAGTTGCCCTGGCGGCGGTATTCGTCGCTCACGCAACGATCCAGCATCATGACCCGCGCTGTGTCGCGGCCCTTGGCGTGTGCCGCCGGCACAGGCTGCAGGCTCAGGACGAGCATGGCAATTGCCGGGACGGTCAAAAGGCCCGGGCGGAGAAATGCGACGGTTGTTCTTGCAGGCATGCGTCTTCCTTGTTGCTTCACATCGGCCGGCGACGTTCATCTCCGGCGCCAATTCGCATCGGAGCCGCCGGCCTGGTCAATCGAGCCGGATCCAGACGTGACTGTCGTGAAACGCGGCGCCGCCATACGGCGCAGTCGGATCGGCACCGGTCAGGGTATTGATTCCCTTGCCATCGACAAAGGCCGAATTCGGCCAGATGCCTTCGGAGATCACGACACCGGGCAGGATCCCGTCGAATAACCGGGCGTGCAGGCGCACCTCGCCGCGTTCGTTGCCCATGCGCACCGCGTCGCCCTCTCCCACGCCGATGCGCCCGGCATCGTCTGGATGCAGCAGCACTTCCGGCCGGCCTTCCTTCTTCCGTGAGCCGGGCGTCTCGTTGAAGGTGGAGTTGAGAAAGGAACGCGCCGGCGCCGTCACCAGGCGGAACGGATGCGTCGCATCGCTGTCCTCGATCACCGGCCAGAAATCCGGCAGGTCGGGCATATCGATCCACGGTCCCTTGGCGCCATCGTTGGGAGCGGGTGTCCTTGTCCAGTCCGGACGAAAATGGAATTTCCCGTCGGCATGCGCAAAGCCGTCGAGATAATGCGCCTGCCGGAAGTCCGGCTGCAGATCGAGCCAGCGGTCGCGTTCCAGCGTTTCCCAGTCGCCGTAGCCCGAGGATTTCAGCATCCAGTCAACGTGCTCGCGTGCGCTCAGGCTGTTTCCCGGATGCTCGACACCCAGCCGCGCCATCAGTTCATTGAGAACGAAAAGATTCTCCCGCGCCTCGCCGGGGCCGTCGATCAGCTTCGGCCCCAGTTGCAGATACTGATGGCCGCCGCCCTTGTAGATGTCGTCGTGTTCGACAAAACTGGTGGCCGGCAGAACGATATCGGCCATGGCGGCGGTTTCGGTCATGAACTGCTCGTGCACGCAGACGAACAGGTCCTCGCGGGCGAAGCCGCGCTTGACCTTTTCCTGCTCGGGCGCCACCGACACCGGATTGGTGTTCTGCACCAGCATGGCGGTCACTGGCGGCCCGCCTTCCAAGGCGTCCGGTTCGTTGCACAGGATCGGGCCGACGCGCGACTGATCCAGCGTGCGGACGGCGGGATCGCGCCGTTCCGGCGCCTCGATCATCCGCTTGTCGAGCTTGTAGATCGCACCGTTGTTGTGAAACGCGCCGCCGCCCTCGTATTGCCAGCAGCCGGTGACGCAGGCGATCGACGCTGCAGCGTGCATCGACACGGTGCCGTTGCGCGATCGCGCGAAGCCGTAACCCAGGCGGAAATACGTGCGCTTCGTGTTGCCCACCAGATGCGCAAAGGCCTCGATTTCCGCGACCGAAAGCCCGGTGATGGCGGACGCCCATTCCGGCGTGCGGCTTTTGACATGCTCGGCCAGATCATCCGGGCAATCGGTGTACCGGCGCAGATATTCCCAATCGGCCAGCCCGTCGCGGAACAGCACATGCATTGTGGCGCAGGCGAGTGCCGCATCGGTTCCCGGCTTGAGCATCAGCCCCATGTCCGCCTGCTTCATGGTGCCGGTGTTGTAGACGTCGATGACCACGATCTTGGCGCCGCGGGTTTTGCGCGCCTTGACCGCATGAGTCATCACATTGACCTGGGTGGACACCGCGTTGGTGCCCCAGATCACCACGCAGTCGGACAACGCCATCTCTCGCGGATC